>JAQVYO010000049.1 GCA_028708585.1 Oscillospiraceae bacterium | reverse complement strand
TCCGGATTTTCCGCCCCCGAAACCAATTACCGATGCTTTAAAACGTGTGGCGGACCAGGGTCCGCATCAATATTCGGTTACATACGGTGCGGACAACATCCGGGAAGCGATCGCGCTGAAAGCAGAGCGCGGATTTGGCCGCGCTGTTGATCCGGAGGAGGAAGTTCTTGTTACCTGCGGCAGTACGGAAGCAATGATGTGCGCCATGATGACCATCTGCAATCCTGGTGATAAAGTGATCGTCTTCTCACCATTTTATGAAAATTACGGCGCAGATGCCATTTTATCGGGCGCGGAACCAATCTTTGTTCCTCTTGTTCCTCCTTCTTATTCCTTTGATGTAAATCAACTTGAAGATGGATTCCGTCAGGGAGCGAAAGCCATTATCGTCTGCAATCCTTCCAATCCATGCGGAAAAGTATTCACCCGCCAGGAGCTTATGACCATCGGTAGGCTTGCAGCCCAATATGACGGATATATCATTACGGACGAGGTTTATGAGCATATGGTCTATGCGCCCAATATCCACGTCTGCATGGCATCTTTGCCGGATATGTGGGAGCGCACGATTACCTGCAATTCCTTGTCCAAAACCTACTCCATAACCGGTTGGCGGCTGGGGTATCTGACCGGTCCTTCCCCAGTGGTGGAGTGCGCCAAAAAGGTTCATGATTTTTTGACTGTCGGCGCACCCGCTCCGTTACAGGAGGCCGCTGCCGTAGGACTGCATTTTCCTCAGTCTTATTATGATAAGCTGTTAGATATGTATACCCGTAAACGCGACTACTTCTGCCGCGGGCTTGACCTAATCGGTCTGGAGCACAATGTCCCGCAGGGTTCCTATTTTGTTCTGGTGGACATCAGCCGCTTTCTAGGCCATCCGAAATTTCAGGGCTTCACCGATCTTGCATTTTGTGAATGGATGATCCGCAACATCGGTGTCGCCGCCGTCCCCGGCTCAAGTTTTTTTCGGGAGCCGGTCCATCATCTTATTCGTTTGCATTTTGCGCGCGAAAAAAGCACGCTTGATGAAGCCCTTGCGCGGCTTGGCAGGCTTCAGCAGTTCCTAACATAAGCAAAAGCATCTGCCTCGCGCCAGGACGATATTACTCTGCACCATTCTATAAACCAACCCATATACCAACCATACCAACTCGCAGTATGACCCCGTAATTACGGGGTCATACTGCGAGACTCTCTTTATAAGGGCAACCCCCCTCCCGTTCAGGGCCGCAGCTCTGTCTGGGAGGGGGGTTGCCTAAGGTTCAAAGGCTCAGCTGCCAGTTTCTCCTGCCGGACTTCATTCCAAGAAATTCTGCCAAATCCACCGCAGAAAAGTCTTATCCGATTCAACGGAGCAAAGGAGAAACGCTTAATCGGAAGCCTTTAGGGCTTTTACGGCTGCCTGCAGCACCGTGTTGGCAACTGGCGCGGCAACTTCAATGCCTGACCCGCCATTTTCCACAATCACAATAAACGCCAGAGGATATTCTTCGCTCCGGATAAAACCGGTAAACCACGCATTTGGCTTCTTTCCACCGCCCACCTCGGCCGTTCCAGTTTTCGCACAAAGGTCCAGCCCGGGAAAATTCCGTTTTCCATAACTCTGAATTACATTGTTATGCATTAGATCCGCAAGGGTGTCCGCTGTGCTCTTGGATAGGATTCTGCTGCCTACGTTCTTTTTATAACTGCTGCTGGCCGCGCTGTTTTCACTGGTAACCTTGGACAAAAATTGCGGATATACCGGTATTCCGCCGTTGGCAATGGCCCCCACATACGTCATATATGTACAGGGATTTGCAAGATCTGTATATTGCCCCACGCCGGACCATGCAATATCCGACTTAGAGGCGCCCGAAAGACCAAAATTTCCTGTGGCGGTACTGATTCCGCTTACCGTAACGCCTTTATTAAATCCCGCCTTCTCGGCATACTCTTCCAGTACGCCTCGGCCCAGCTCCGTTGCCAAATTGGCATATGTCACATTGCAGGAATCCGCCAAAGCCGTTTTAAAATTGAAGGTTCCATGGGCCTTTAAACAGGTAACCGTGCTGTTCCCGATTTTTTCGCTTCCCTTGCAGGTAAACGTACGGCTGAATAAATCCGGCATATTGTCGATCGCCGCAGCCGAGGTAACCAGCTTAAAGATCGATCCGGGCGTATAGGCGGAAGATAAGAACCGATTGATATAAGCTCCGTTATTGTCTTCCGACAGATTGGGGGGGGTTTTGGGGTCAAACGTGGGAGCGCTGACCATACAGAGGATTTGTCCCGTCTTATAGTTATAGACCCCCACGGTCCCGCTGCGGCCATCCAATGCGTTTAACGCCGCGGCGCAAACATTGGCATCCAGCGTGAGGTATATGTCGCTCCCATTATCATGATGATAGTAGACGCCGTTTAGAAGATCATATTGAATCAATTGATCCGTAAATACATGCATGGCGGAGGTGGATATATTCCCGGACGTATCGCCCACGGCGTGAAGCGTTGCTTTCCGAATGGTTTTGTTTTCGTTATATGCCGGCTTACCCTTTGACGTTTTATACAGCACAACTCCGTTACGGTCTAGAATGCGCTGAGAAGCAATCACTCCGTTGGTATAAATATGCTGGTTGGATGGAAAGGAAGCCCATGCAGCACCGTCATTGACATAATTATAAACAAACATTGCAATGCCGATCACCATAGCCACCGAGAGAATCGCCGCCACAATGGAACGGCGGGATATTTTTTTCATTGGATTTCCTCCTTGGGTCGCTTAATCGCAAAGCTTGCGTTCTTTCTTGTATCGGCCGCCTTGACAAAAGCAAGAAGCCCCCAGCTTGCCAGCATACTAGAACCGCCATTTGAAACAAACGGGAAGGTAACGCCGGTCAGCGGCAGGAAATCAATGGAGCCGAACACGTTAAGCGCCGTCTGAAACAGCAGCATGGACATAGAGGCGCAGGCCGCGATCACATAAAAGGAAGAGCGCCCAACAGAAGCACAGCGCACCGTAAAGATTGCAAGGCATACCAAAGAGCAAACGGCGATAATCGCAACGATCAGACCCCATTCCTCGCATAAAATGCCAAACACCAAATCGGTATCCGCGGCGGATATGTGCTTTAAAAGTCCGTTCCCGGCACCTAGGCCCAAAAGGCCTCCGCTGGCGGCATACATCAGCGTCCGCGTCTGCTGGTATCCGGTGGTGCTGGCATAAGCCCATACATGCCCCCAAGCTGAAAAACGCTTTGCGATATATGGTTTGAAGCGCACCGCAAGCATCCCGGCAAAACCGGTTCCGGCGCAAATCAAAGAAATCGTCGCAAGATCGCCGGAACGCATAAATGCAATCACCACAAAGGCTACAAAGAAAATGGACGCCGTCCCAAAATCGCCCAACAAAGCCAAGGTGCCGATACAGGCTCCGGAAAAAAGAATGAACATGGTCAGATTTCGTTTTGCCAGAAGCCGGTCCAACGTAGCGGTTCCCGCATAAATAAACGCAATTTTGACCAGCTCGGAAGGCTGAAAGCTAAAGGCCCCGATATAAATCCAGTTTTGCGCGCCATAAACAATTTTACCCAGCAAAAGATTGGCGGCAAGCAGCATCAGCGCCGCCCCACCCATAAACCACCGGGCCTTTTTGGCCCGTTCCAGATCGCGCAGGAACCAACCCAGCAGGACAAAAATCAAAACAGCCATAATTGTAACAAAGAACATCTTTCCCAGTTCGCCCGGTGCTGCGGAGGCCACGACGGAAAAGCCGAGAGTGGTGAGGAAAAAAGCAATTGTCTCCACTTCGAAGCCCGTCCGCTGTAAGGCCCTCATAAAAATAAAATACAGCCACATGAAAGCGGCAAGGCCGGCAAACGCCATGATAATGGTCGTTTTGTTTTCCTCACTGGCGAAGGTACACAGCTGCATGGCGGTGAGCAGCTGAAATAAAGTCACCAAAAACAAAACGCGGCCGGGTTTTCCCGGTTTCCGCAGACTGCTTTCATCATCTTCCTGCTGCTCCTGCTCAACTTCAATCGGGAGCAGGGCGATTTCAACGCCAGCCAAACTGATGATATCACCGGGATACACAGGGCTTTTCCCTTCCACCGGGCGTTTGTTGACTACAATTCCGCCCTTTGATCCAACATCCGTTATGGTCCAGCTTCCATCGTCCGCCCGGACCAGCACCGCATGACTCCTAGAAACGGTAGGATAATTTAGAACAATATCCGACGAAGGGGAACGCCCAATGGTATTCTCCCAGTGGCTGATGGGCAGACGCGCTCCGTTGGGCAGATCAATATAGGCCCAAATTTCCGGTTCCTTTTTCCAAACCAGCATGGAGCGAGCGGTCTGCAGCAGGATGAAGAAAGCCAGAACCGGCATCACCCACCGAAGTACCGTTGTGACAGACCCGGAAGACGACACAAGAAGAACAATCCATTCGGGAATAGCGGATCCTATCTGCTGGATCGCTTTTAGCATCATTTCAAGAAACTGCATAGTTCATTTCCCTTTTATGTAATTCAAAATTTAATTCTATTGTATCCATGGAAGCAAGCAAATACAAGAGCAGAATTTTTTATCTCCGGCAGCCCGCATAACTTTAGCTAGTATAAGTCATTATAGCATACCATACACGAAAGTCAAAAACCCCGTTTTCTTCAAAAATATTGACAGAATATAGTTATATGATATAATTCAAATTATTCGTTGTATAAAAACAAATATAACGATGGTTTATTGCCTTCGCTATATCATTTAAAGCATATCGATCATTTCAGAAAATTTTGAAGGAGCGCACCTATGGAAACCCTTCCGCAATTATTTTCTCTCAATGAAGCTTTGCTTTTCGAACGCGCTAAAACAATCGGGCAAAAGTGGGAAAAATCGTATTGGTCTCCCGTTGTGCTGAATGGAGGCTGCAAAACCGAACCAAAATGCAGGCACTGCAAATGGGAAAGTTTTAAAAACAGCCGCACGTCCTTTGATGGAAAACGTACCCTAAGCCAAGTGCTGAAGTGCGCTGAAACCATGCTCAACGCGGGCGCCACCCACCTGCTGGCTCCGTCCGGCTGGATGGGGTATGAAATACCGGACTATTTCTGCACTTACATACAAGCCATAAAGGATCATTTTCGCGTTCCGGTTTATGGCCTTTTTGGTTCCATCCGCCTTTCTTCGCTTTTGAAACTGAAAGACGCCGGCATGGACGGATATCAATGCGGCCTTGAATCTCCCGACGAGGCAATCTACCGCAATTTCCGGCCCGGAGGAGATTCTCTGGGGGATCGTATCAATACGCTGGTCAACGCAAAAAAGGCAGGGCTCAAAATTTGGAGCGGCTTTTTGCTGGGGTTTGGGATATCAGACAAAGCGATAATGCGCGGCTTAAAACTATTAAAAGAACTCTCCGCGGACTGGGTTGCCATTCAGCCTTTTGTTCCGTTTCCCGATACGGAACTTCAGCGGGAGGACCCCGCCAACCCCTACCGCTGGGCGCGTATCATGGCAATTACCAGGCTTTATATGGGAGACGAGTCTCATCTTGTGGCAACGGAAAATTCAGGCGCGTATGCCAATTTTATGGATTTAACCGGTGCAAATTCTTTCTTCATTTTTCCTCCGGAGAACAATTCGGCTTGCCGATGAGCAGTCGGAGGCATCTGGCTTAGTGATCCTCTCAATCTATTTTATTTTGCTTGCAACGATACTGCACGCTTCCGTTCAGTATCGTATAAAATATATATTTTTATTTTAAAAAAGTGAGGAAAGAAAATGAAAAAGCAAAAAGTAAAACAAGCGTTTGCTCTGGTGCTCTGCCTGGCGATGATGCTGATCGCCGCATCCGGCTGTGCAAAGACTACCACGGCGAACCAGTCTGCTTCTCCTTCGCCAACCCAGCAAACCGCATCGGACAAGCAGGAAATCACCGATATGCTGGGAAACAAAGTAACCATTCCCAAAACCATCAAAAAAGTATACTGCACCAGTCCCATTGGCACCTATATTATCTATACAATCGCACCTGACAGGTTAATTGGCTGGAACAGCAAAATGTCGGACGAAGCCAACCAATATATCAACGAATCTTATAGAAATCTGCCTGCCTTAGGCGGCACAATGGGCGGCCAAAATTCCTTCAATACAGAAGAAATTATTAAGCTGAATCCCGATATCATTTTGGATTTCGCTTATAATGGCGAAGTTTCCGATATGGTCACCCAATTGTCAAAGCAGTCCGGTATTCCTGTTGTCACTTTGGACAGCTCGCTTGCCAAAACGCCGGAAGCTTACCGTCTGCTTGGGAAGATCCTCGGAGTAGAGGACCGCGGCACTGCGCTTGCCGATTATGCGCAGAAAACGTTGGACAAGGTTTCCTCCTCCGTTGCCAAAGTTCCCGATAGTGAAAAACTCAGAATTTATTATGTGGAAAGCGCGGACGGCCTTAAAACAGATGGCACGGATTCCATGCACACCGAAGTAATCAACTTTGTAAACGCCACAAATGTTGTCACGATGGATACATCCTCTTCTGGCAAGGGAACTTCTGTCTCCATGGAACAGGTTGTAAACTGGAATCCGGATGTCATCATCGCAAACTCTCAGATGGGCGGAAATGAATTTCTCAAAACCGTTTACAACAACAAAACATGGTCCAGCATCTCCGCTGTAAAAAACAAAAGGATATACGTCCCCGCGTCCCTTCCCTTTAACTGGATCGACCGGCCGCCCTGCATCGCGAGAATTTTGGGCGCAGAATGGCTTGCCAATAAGCTGTATCCGAACTATGCAAATTTTGATTTGAAGAGCGATGTCAAGGCTTTCTATAAATTGTTTTATAATGTCGATATTACAGATGCTCAGGCAGAATCGTTATTAAATACAACGTCTGGTATTTCATAAATGCGCGTGTTAGAAAAAACGGCTGGCACTTCTCCCTCTCAAAAATTCAGCCGTGCAAACCGGCCGCCGAAGCTTCCGGTTATGGCGGCGCTGGCGCTTTTGCCAATTGCAGCATTTTTGGCATCGCTGGCTTTGGGGAGGTTCGGAATTCCGTTGCCTCAACTGGTGAAAATTATTATTTATAAAATTTTGGGCCTGGCCCAAACATGGCCGGATACATTGGATAAGGTTCTATTCAATGTGCGCATTCCGCGTATTCTATGCGGTCTGATGGTAGGAGCGGCCTTGTCAACGTCCGGCGCGGCTTACCAAGGCGTATTCAAAAACCCAATGGTGTCCCCAGATATTCTGGGGGCATCTGCGGGCGCCGGATTCGGCGCGGCCTTTGCCATTCTCAACAATTTTAGCAGCCTGGGCATTCAATTGACCGCTTTTTTCTTTGGTCTGTTGGCCGTGGCTTTTACTTATTTTTTGAGCAGTGCCATGTCAAGAGGGCTGAATGCGGTACTCATTTTGGTACTGACCGGTATGGTGGTACAAAGCCTGTTCTCTGCGTTTACATCCATTATCAAATATGAAGCGGACCCCAATAATAAGCTGCCCGAGATTACCTTCTGGCTGATGGGCGGACTCACCTCCACAACGCAGAAAGAAGTCATGATGATGATCATCCCTTTTGCCATCGGGATGATCCCGCTGTTTCTTTTGCGCTGGAAAATTAATATTCTTTCATTCGGTGAAGAAGAAGCCAAGGGACTTGGCGTGGATACCGGAAAAATGCGGATCATAATCATCATCTCATCCACCTTGCTGACCTCGGCTTCTATCGCTATATCCGGCATGATCGGTTGGGTGGGACTCATCATTCCTCACCTCACCCGGCTTATCGTCGGCCCCAATTACAAAACTCTGCTGCCTGCCTCCGCTCTTATGGGCGCCACCTTTCTTCTCCTGGTGGATGATGTAGCACGCACGGTATTTGTGACGGAGATTCCACTTGGTATTTTAACGGCCGTCCTCGGGGCGCCGTTTTTCCTCTATTTGCTGTTTCAGGGAAGGAGTTCGTGGGAATGAAACTGGAAATCTGCTCCGCCGTTTGCGGGTATAAAAACAAAACCGTGATAAACGGCATTTCGTTTTCCATTTCCTCATCTGAAATCCTTTGCCTGCTCGGCCCCAACGGCGTTGGAAAAACGACATTGTTTAAGAGTATCCTGGGCTTTCTAAAGCTGCAGGGAGGAGCTATTAAGGCAGATGGCGAAGACATCAGCTCCTGGTCGCGCAAAAAATATGCGCAAAGCATTGGCTATGTCCCCCAATCCCATACGCCTCCTTTTCCATTTTCCGTTTTTGATGTAGTCGTTATGGGCCGCACAGCTCATTTAGGCACATTTTCCACCCCATCCAAATCTGATTTGAACATTGCAATGGACTCTTTGGAGGCGCTGGGAATCACTCATTTGAAAGACCGCATCTACACCGAAATTAGCGGAGGTGAACGCCAGCTGGTGCTGATTTCCAGAGCTTTGGCACAGCAGCCTCAAATTCTTATTATGGATGAGCCAACCTCCAATCTTGACTTCGGCAATCAAATGCTGGTGCTTTCTCAAATCAAGAAGCTGGCTGCGGAAAAACAGATCGGGGTCCTGATGACCACTCATTTCCCCGATCATGCGTTTTTGTGCTCCTCCCGGGTAGCCTTGCTGCGTTCCGGCGGTTTTGAAATCGGAACGCCGGAAGCCATTGTGACGGAGAAAAATTTGCAGGAGATTTATGGCGTTAACGTCCGAATCACAAAAACGCCGAATGGATCAGGCGGCTATGTAAAATCCTGCGTACCAATCATTTCTTAGCGTATGCCTATTTTTCGGTTTTCAAGGCTGGGCACAATAACGAATAGGGTGTGATTTTATTGGGTAATGCAAGGGAGTTTGACCGCATTGCGCAAGAGATATTTTTTCCAATGTATGAAGTCATCGTTTCGGACATTATAGACTGCACAAAAAAGACCTCCGGGAGGATGCTGGACTTGGGCTGCGGAGGCGGCCATCTTGGACTAACAATGCTGAAATCAGCAAAAGATATGACCGGTATCCTGCTGGACAGCAACCCGGAAGCCGCCGCTATCGCGGATCAGCGCGCCGGCGAATGGGGGCTGCGCAGCCGGTCTTTCACCGTAGTTGGAGACGTGCATCAGATCCCTCTGCCGGACGGCAGCATTGATTTGGCCATCAGCCGCGGTTCCATAATGTTTTGGAAAGATACGGGAAAAGCCTTTTCTGAGATTTTACGGGTTTTGGCTCCTGGAGGGCGTACATTTATTGGAAGCGGCATGGGAAACAAAGAGCTGGGAGAAGAAATCACCCGAAAAATGAAAAAAATGAATCCCGATTGGCCCGACTGTGTCCACCGCTCTTCCAATGGTCATACCATGGAAGACTATCGCGCCATATTAACCAAATTTGGGGCGCAATTCGAATTTATAAACAACAAAAATCAAGGGAAATGGATTATATTCTGTAAAAAATCGTCTTAAAATTTGGACAAAGGAGCAAATAAATGACAGAACAGTTTCAATCTGATTTAAAAAAAGCTACCCTGTTTCATGGCCACGCCTGCACAGGGATCATATTGGGCGTCCGAATGGCCCGCGCGGGCCTTAGCTATCTTGGAATAAATGACCCGGAAGAAAATCGTGATTTCATTGTTTACCTTGAAATCGACCGGTGCCTCGCCGACGCCATTCAATCGGTCACCGGCCTGTCCTTCGGTAAAAGAAGATTAAAAGCCATGGGCTATGGCAAAATGGCCGCTAGTTTCATTGATATGAACACCGGAAAGGGAGTTCGGATCGTGATGAACGCCAAGCAGGAAGCGCCGGAAAAAACAGATCAGGTTCAATTCTGGGATCAATTTCCCGATGAGCAACTCTTTCAGATGGAACCGGTCATGGTGGATCTGAAACCGGAAGACCTGCCCGGTCCTCCGGTTCGAACGGCAGTCTGTGAACTCTGCCATGAAAAAATTATGGATGGAAAAGATATTGTCAAAGACGGACAAATTTTATGCAAGGCCTGCGCGGAAGGGGCATACTATCGTAAGATTTGATTGCTCCATTTCTTTACCTGTATCAGACGCTTCGCCTTCCATACACTGCACCCCAATTGTTAGACAGTATGGTATGTGAACAGGTCCAGATTGTGCGGACAGCACAAAAAGCACCCTATGTAGTAGAATATTGAGTTTTAAGCGGACTGGCGCAGCGTAAGCGGTGCTAGTCCTGTTTTTAGCTGAATCCGTTCGTGGTTGTAGAAGTGGATATGGATATACTCATCAATCATCCAGTTGGCTTCGGCGAAGGTTGCAGGCTTGTGCCGGTAGGATACATTCTGTTTTAAGGATAGAAAAGAAATTTTCTGCCAGAGCAGCGGCTTTCCTTTTCTCTTTCTTCATAGCAAGATGAATGGTATCCAAAACCAGAGAGACA
>JAQVYO010000048.1 GCA_028708585.1 Oscillospiraceae bacterium | reverse complement strand
TCGGATTCAATGTGCCCCATTCGTCCAACGAAATTTCGGTTGGTCGTGGCTACGGCCCGCTCACCTTGGTAGAGCACTCCCATGTGCCCGCCAATACATGGCCCGCAGGTAGGCGTACTGACGGCGGCGCCTGCCTCAATGAAGATTTCAATCAACCCTTCCTTCAGCGCATCCAGGTAGATCTGCTGGGTAGCAGGAATCACAATGCAGCGGACTCCCCGCGCAACCTTTCGTCCTTTGAGCAGGGCAGCGGCTTCCCGCAGGTCGCTCAGCCTGCCGTTGGTGCAGGAGCCGATCACCACCTGATCGATTTTCAGCCCCTTGACTTTATCCACCGTCTCCGTATTAGATGGCAGATGCGGCAGCGCAATGGTCGGCTGGATCCGGGATAAATCAATTGAAATGGTCTTTTCATATTCCGCGTCCGGATCAGGGGAAACACAGTCAAAAGGCCGGCAAACCCGGTCTTTTACATATGCGAGGGTCAAATCATCCACAGGGAAAATTCCGTTTTTCGCGCCGGCTTCAATGGCCATATTGGCAATGGTAAACCGATCGTCCATACTGAGATGGGAAACGCCTTTCCCTGTAAATTCCATAGATTTGTAGAGGGCGCCATCCACACCAATCTGCCCAATGATGGATAAAATCACATCTTTTCCGCCCACAAAGGGACGCGGTTTGCCCGTAAGCTCAAACCGAATGGCGGAAGGAACCTTAAACCATGCGATTCCGGCCGCCATTCCGGCCGCCATATCGGTGCTCCCCACCCCGGAGGAAAAAGCACCTAAGGCTCCATAAGTACAGGTATGGGAGTCTGCTCCGATCACAAGTTCGCCAGGGGCCACAAGTCCCTGCTCTGGAAGCAGCGCGTGTTCAATGCCCATATGCCCGACGTCAAAGAAATAGGAAAGCCCCTGCCGGGCGGCAAAATTCCGGGCCGCCGCACATTGGGCGGCGGCCTTAATATCTTTATTTGGCGTGAAATGATCCAGCACAATGCAAATCTTATCCGGGTCAAACACTTCGGTAAAACCAGCCTTTTCAAATTCACGAATCGCCACAGGAGACGTGATATCGTTGCCCAAAATAAGATCTAGTTTGGCCTCTATCAAGTCACCGGCCTGAACTGAAGGCAGTCCGGCATGTTTCGCCAAAATTTTCTGCGTCATTGTCATGCCCATAATATTCCTCCCGCAGTAACGTATTTCCTGTTCCGATCTCCGAATCATGGCGGGGAGCGCGCAGCAGCCGCGATACGGACGTCTGTTACGGTTTTTCCGGAACCGATTTGTTTCAATATAACACAATTCGTGCTTTCCGGTCAAGACAAAGCTTTTTTGCATTCAAACCGGACGATACTATTATTTCGGGCAAATTGTATATAAAAAATCGTTTTTTGGCAACTTTTAATGTTATTTCATCTAATAGGATTGGGGCGCAAGACTATGCGCAGCGGGAATGGGTTCACCCTGAAAAAGAGAGGATGATCTTATGAATCTGTTTTTTTTGTCATCTGCGGATGTTCAGCAGGCGTTTGCGGCGGGGGCGCACAATCTGCATGCGGCCGTCAGCGACTTTATTGCGGGTCCGATTATGTGCGCCGTCTTTGTCCTCATCGGAATTTATCTTACCTTTCGAACCAGGTGGTTTCAGATCACCCGGCTTGGCCTGTGGTGGAAAACCACAATTGGGGCGGTTTTGAAAGACAAAACCGTGGTCAAAACCAGCGACAAACAGGCAATCTCCCAGTTTCAGGCGCTCTCCACCGCCCTTGCGGCAACCACTGGAACTGGAAATATTGCCGGTGTAGCAACCGCTATCGTTCTGGGCGGGCCGGGAGCCGTCTTTTGGATGTGGGTCTCCGCCTTTTTCGGCATGATGACAAAATTTTCGGAAATCGTCCTGTCCATGAAATATCGGTACAAGAACAAAAAAGGAGAATGGGTTGGGGGGCCAATGGTTTTTTTAGACCGGGGGCTGAACATGAAATGGCTTGCCGTCCTGTTTGCCATTTTCGCCACATTAGCCTCTTTCGGAATCGGCTGTTCCACGCAATCCAACTCCGCGGCAGAGGCGCTCTATACCGTCTTTGGCGCCGATAAAGGCACGATTGGCGCCATTCTTGCCATTCTCTGCGGGATGGTCATCATCGGCGGCATCAAGCGCATTGGAAAAGTCACGGAAATTCTGGTTCCATTCATGGCCATACTCTACATATTAGGAAGCCTAGTTTTGATTTTTATGAATATTGGCCAATTTGTGCCCGCCTGCAAATCCATCTTTTCCGGCGCATTCCAATTGAAATCGGTGGGCGGCGGCATCGGTGGTTTTACCATTTCCCAGGCGATGCGCTTCGGTGTTGCGCGCGGGGTATTTTCCAACGAGGCAGGTCTTGGGTCTTCCTCAATGGTGCATGCCGCCAGCGATACCAAGGAACCGGTTCAGCAGGCTATGTGGGGTATCTTTGAAGTATTCGCGGATACCATTGTAGGCTGCACCATCACCGCGCTTTCCATTCTTGTCACAAATGTGCATCAGTTCTCCAATAACACCGGCGCGGCGCTGACGAGCGAGGCCTTCACGACCAGTTTCGGCAGCTTCGGCGGTGTCTTTGTTGCCGTCGGAATTACATTATTTGCCTTCTCCACCCTTGTAAGCTGGTCTTATTATGGCGAGCGGGGATGCGAATATCTTTTTGGAAGCAAATCCATCATTTTATATAAACTTGTTTATATTTTCTGCATCTATCTTGGCGCCAAAACCAGTCTGGACCTAATTTGGAATATCGCGGATACCTTAAACGGCCTTATGGCAATCCCCAATTTAATTGGAGTGGTAGCTATGTCCGGTACTGTTGCAATAATGACAAAGGAATATCTTGCCAAACAAATCAAATATAAAAACCGAAGCGCTTACTTAAAAAGGCACTCCTTTTAGACTGGAAAAAAATGCATCCTTGTTTTATGTGTGAAATTTGACTGCGATGTATATAATAAACATCGGTTGCATCAAACATGAAAACAGGAGGAAGCGCCATGAAAAGATTTTTATGTACACTTGGCTTGAGCGCAATGCTGATATTACCACTGGTGGCTTGCAACACAGTTCCGAAGGTCACCGTCACTTCGACTCCCGTTGCCACCATTACGCTGTCTCCGGAAGTCACTGTCACGTCCACGCCAATGGTCTCCGTTACCGCAACGCCGCTGATTGACACAACCCCCACCATGACCGCGCCGCTTACAAAGTAATACGATTTTTCCGTAAACTCAGCGCGGAGCAAAAGATGGAAAAGAAAAGCCGGCTCATGCCGGCTTTTCTTTTTTTACTGCAAACGCGTTGTTTCAATATGAAAACGGGGCCGCGCTTTGACTTCGCCATAAATCTTCCCGATATAAACGCCTATAACGCCAAGGCACAAGAGCTGAATGCCGCCCAGCAGCCAAAGAGAACATACAATAGCCGTCCATCCTGAAACGGCAGCCCCCATAAAGTAGGAAATGAGAGCATACAGCAAACCCAGCACGCTGAGTAAGGAAATGGCAATGCCCAAATTTGATATCAGCTTTAATGGCTGAACGCTGAAGGAGGTGATGCCTTCCAGCGCAAATTGAATCATTTTTTTCAGCGGGTATTTGGATTCCCCAGCCAATCGTTCTTTTCGTACATAGTATACCTTATCGGTTCTATAGCCGAGTTGGGGAACAATGCCCCGCAGGAAAAGGTTGACTTCCCGGTATTCGGACAGAGCCTCCAACGCGCGCCGGCTCATCAACCGGTAATCTGCATGGTCATAGACAATTTCCACGCCCAAACGGTGCATGAATCGATAGAATCCTTGCGCCGTTCCGCGTTTAAATTTCGTATCCTGATCCCGTTTGGACCGCACGCCGTATACAATGTCGCAGCCTTCCTGAAACCGGTCCAAAAATTGATCCAGCGCATCCACATCGTCCTGCAAGTCCGCGTCTAAGGAAATCGTGCACTCTGCTTGTTCCCTGGCGGTCATAAGGCCGGCCAGCAAAGCATTCTGATGCCCCCTGTTGTGCGCAAGTTTGATACCGCAAACATATGGATTGTCTTTGCTGAACCCATCAATCAGCGACCAGGTTTTATCCCGGCTGCCATCGTCTACAAACAGCATACGGCTTTTTTCATCCGCTTTTCCGGACGCGATCAGCTCCTTCAGCTTTTCAGACAGCTGCCGGACTGTTTCCGGCAACGCTTCTTCCTCATTATAACATGGTATCACCAAATAAACTGTTGATCCCATCGGCTTTCCTCCTAAATATCCAGTTCCAGTGCCACCGGGCAATGGTCGCTGCCCGGAATTTCAGCATAGATATCACTGTTTCGTATGTATTCTTTCAGCCGTTCCGACACAATAAAATAATCGATGCGCCATCCCGCGTTCCGTTCCCTGGCCTTTCTCATATAGCTCCACCAGGAATAAGCGCCGGTTCGATCTGGATACAAATACCGAAATGTATCCACAAATCCCGCATGTAGCAACATGCTCATGCGTTCCCGTTCCTGATCAGTAAAGCCTGCATTGTTTCGGTTTGTCTTCGGGTTTTTCAAATCAATTTCCTGATGCGCAACATTCAAGTCTCCGCAAAGAACAACAGGCTTTTTCTGATCCAGAGATAGCAGATACCGCAGAAAGCTTTTTTCCCATTCCATGCGGTATTCCAGTCTTTTTAATTCCCGCTGTGCGTTGGGCGCATAACAGTTGACGAGAAAAAACGAGTCTTGTTCCAAGGTAATAACCCTTCCTTCCCAGTCATGCTCTTCTATTCCCATTCCATAGGTAACGGACAATGGCTCCCGCTTGCAAAACACCGCCGTACCGGAATATCCTCTTTTTTCCGCGCTGTTCCAATATTCATAATACCCGCTAAAGTCCAGCTCGGTTTGTCCCTGTTCCATTTTTGTCTCCTGGAGACAAAAAAAATCCGCGTTGGCGGCCCAAAAAAAATCTAAAAATCCCTTTTTCAAGCAAGCCCGCAGGCCGTTCACATTCCAGGAAATCAGCCTCATCCGCCTTCTCCTTCTTCGCTTCATTCATTGTCATCAGTATACCCTCTTTTAAGACAAGAGACAACTCCGCAATAGAAAATTCAACAAAATTTTATATTTTTTAATATAAAACCGGCTTCTTCATTTTTATGAAAAAGCCGGTTCAAACAAACGCAATATGCCATTACAATTTCCCGCTCGAAACGCCGCACGGCCAGCGCTTCAATTCTGGTAGCTTCATTTCTTTCTTGGCTATCTCAAAGCTTTGATAGCGCAAGTTTACCACAAATTCAAATTGTCATCCGATCTGTGGCCCTCAGATAACAACGGGCCGTCCGTCTAAACGGCAACGAATATATATCCACCGGGGGATAATATCCATTTTTCAACGCGGATTTTATAGCGGCTCCGCACCGCTTCCGTTTGCCGTACTTTCTCTGTATTGGCTCCACACGTCCGTTTCGGATATATCCGCAAGCATATTATGTGCCCTTTGTACCGGAACATGCGGATCGAAAAGGATTCCAAAACATTTGTTCTTTCCTATGACGGCATCATTTTCGTTTTCCGCCAATGCTTTGCAAGTTTTCCATTATTTCGCAATCTACTTTCGGACCTTTTGCGGGATTTCCTTCAAAATTGCCCTGCTGCACCTGGGATGTGGTCTTATTTTGTATCCGAATTCTGGATAAGCAGCCCATCAAGCAGACACAGAATGCACCCCCGCAGTCTACAATCAAATCTTTCATTGTATCCTTAAGCGCCGCGCGCCCAACCAGAATCGTTCCATTTTCTGTCATAAACTTCTGCATGTTCAGGCCCAAAATTCCGTCCGCCGAAAATTCATATATCTCCCAAAGCGTTCCCAGTGTAACCGAAAAGCAAAAAGCAAAGAACGCAATAAACAAAGGAGACAGCCGCATACTTACATTCTTATTCAGAAAATCCACAACGGAAAATCCAAGGGCGCCCAGCATGCCGCCGCTGAGGGTATGCTGAATGGCATCCCAATTGGGCACCTGATAATAAAAGTCCCTGACCTCACCCAAATAAATTGCACCATACAGAAAAATGAAAAATACAATATGCATGCTTTCGGAAATTTCAATTTTAAATTTGTGTTCTAGTATGGATGGCAGAAAAATCACAATCATGCCCAGCGCGCATTGAAAAACAACCAAGGCATAGTCGCTTTTTAGTTTTTGATAAGGCGCACCCTCTCCCAAATGACCCGGCGCTCTTAGAAGATTGCCAATGGCATACGCAAATGAAAATAAAAGGCTGCCAAATACAAACCAAAATAAAATTTTGCTCCACTTAATCTTTTTAAGGCATTTCCACATATGAATTCCTTTCGACATATTTTGCAACTATTATATCATATCGCCACCGCGAAATCCATCCTTGAAATACATCCTGCAAGCGTGTTCATATGATCCTACTCAGGAGTTTTTGTCCGTATGTGCAGTTTCTTATGCACCCAAGCTCTCTTTATGAAAAAAACAATTTTTATTTTCCCAAATTTTCGCTTTACATTTTTTAAGAACATGCTATAATAAATAAGCACATTGCGCAAAGGTACTTAAAGTAAACGCCGTAATATGGGGCTTGTAGCTCAGCACGCGGTACGGTAGTAGTTGCAGTTGTAACTCACTTGGCAGCCACTTGATTCACATCACTGGAATGGAAATATTTGGGGGCGTAGCTCAGCTGGGAGAGCGTACGGTTCGCATCCGTAAGGTCGAGAGTTCGATCCTCTTCGTCTCCACCAAGTTCAGGAAAAGCTATTAAAAGTAGCTTTTCCTGAACTTTTTTATGCGGTGCGTAACTCGGGCGCCTGCATTTTATCTTGCCTTGGATTGCCAGTGCAAAAGCCCTGCAAGTCTTCAAAGGATACGTTGAAATCCACTTCAATATTGTAATCTCTGCCGACGCGGACGGCCTTGATGAACTGCGACACAACCATTTTCTTTGCCTCGAAGGAGCTTTTGTCGTACAGGTCGGCCCAGCTTCACAGCTGGTCGTACTCTCGTTTTAACCCCTCTGAGAGGTTTCAAGCAGCTCCCGCAGCTCCGCCTCGGCCGCATCAGCGCTCGCCTGTGCTTCCTGAATTTGTGATTCTGCTTCGGCAACCAACGTGTTCAGCAGGTCGATGCTCAGCTTGCTTTGGCCGCGAATGACCTTGAGGGTTTCGCCCTTATAATCCGTCAAGCTCTTTTTGCTTATCCAGCAGATGCTTCTTTGCCATTTCGTATTTTGACCTTGCCAGTTCAATATCCTTCTCATGCTGGCTGGAGAGAATCTCCGATTCTGATGCCGCAGCGATCTCGGAAAACTTCATGCGGATGAGCTGATCGACAATGCCGTCCACTTTCTGTACGGAATACCCGGACTGCCCTTCACACTCTCCGGGATGCCGCACGTTGTAGTGACACTGATACCGCATCCGAACCTCTTTTTGGATGGTGCCGTCAGGCATTTTTTTATTTCTCCCGCTGGTGGTAAGGGTCAGCCGATTACCGCAGTGGGCGCAGTAGATATTCCCCACCAGCAGGGACTTCCCTTTGCAGTTGAGCGGAATGGAACTATGGGGCTGGGTTCGCTGCCGCATGATCTCCTGTGCCTGGGCGAACATGTTGTCATCGATGATCTGAAGTTCTTCAATGTACTGCGATTGGCTGTCACCGTTTTTGATGATGCCGGTGTACAGCACGTTTTTAATCATGCGGTTCAGGCTTGTATTGGGACAGCCCTTTCCGTCTCTGCTTTTGATCCTCAACATTCTGGTGAGGACTCATATTTTGAGTTTTTTGCTGCGCAGCAAGTTCTAAAGAAACATGATTTAAGCGATGAAAAAATTGAGCAGAACTTAACAGGCAACGATTTGGACGGTGGATGTGACGGAATTTTCTTTTTTGCGGACGGCGAGATACGAAAATTCTTCAGATCAAGAAGAAAATAATTATAAAGCTGTGCCAGGAAAACATAACGCTTTTACATGGTTTTCTCCAGTCTGCATCAGACAAAACAGATTACAATCACGGATGTTGATTTGCTGAACAAACTGCATATTGATTCCTAAAAATATTATTTCGTTGCAGCAAACAGTGCCATAAGTATGTCATTCATTGCGGGGCGAAATATAGTTCATTTTATCATTAATGTCGGAAATATCGTTGAGACCGGCTACCGCTCTGGTCTCTTGCAACAGCTCGAATTGATTTTTGTGGTAGCTCAAAACGCCGTCGTCCCTGAGCTTTGAAAGCTCGGCCGACATGGCGCTGCGCTCGACGGAAAGATAGTCTGCGAGTCCCTGCCGGTTGAATGGTATGCAAAAGCAGCTGCTTCCCGCCTTCTTGGCCTCGGCCGCAAGGTAGGCCATAAGCTTTTCGCGCGTGGTGCGTTTTGACGTAAATTCAATTTTCTGTGTCAGCGATATATTTTTCATGGATACGATATTCAACATATTCTGAATGAGTCTGGCGTGAAATCCGCACGCCTTGGCACACGGAACGGCAAGCCTGTGACAGTCAATAAATAGCAATTGGCTTTCGGTCGTTGTGATCACACTGACCGGAAGCGTTTTTATTTCCGCGCAGGCAAAGGACTCCCCAAACAGATTCCCCGTGCCAATTTGTCCAAGGATGCTTCTGTTTCCGTAATAGTCATCCTGAACGACTTGAACCTGTCCTGATAGAACAATGCCGCATTTTTCGATGCTTTCGCCGCTGGAAAACACGGTTTGCCCTTTTTCGTAATGAATCGATTTCGCGCACAGGCACGACAAAAGCGGCTGTAAATCCGATTCTCCAATGCCCTTGAATAATCGTACCGTTTTCAACACATCCAAATAATTTTTCATAAAATCTTCTTTCGTTGGAATTACAACATACTTATTAGCTTAAGAATAGTACACTCAAGACATAAAGTCAATAATAACCGAAAGAAACACACTGGGAAAAAGGGGTAAACGGAATATGATTCGAAAAATTATTAGAATTGATGAGGAAAAATGTAACGGCTGCGGTCTGTGCGCAAAAGCCTGCCATGAAGGGGCAATCGGAATAGTAAGCGGAAAGGCCAAGCTCCTCCGCGATGATTATTGTGACGGTCTCGGAGATTGCCTGCCAGCCTGCCCAACAGGAGCTATCAGCTTTGAGGAACGCGAAGCGAAGGAATACAATGAAACCGCCGTGAAAAAAAGCAAGCTGAGCAAGCAGGCGGAAACGTTGGCTTGCGGATGCCCAGGCACACAGTCTAAAACCATCCACCGGGAACAGGAGTGTGGGGCCATCCATCCCAATATCAATGAAAACAAAAGTCAGTTATCACAGTGGCCCGTCCAAATCAAACTTGCGCCAATAAACGCTCTGTATTTTGCGAACGCCAACCTACTGATCGCCGCCGACTGTACGGCCTATGCTTACGGAGATTTTCACAACAGGTTTATCAGGAATAAAGTGACCCTGATCGGCTGTCCCAAGCTTGATGAAGGGGATTACAGCGACAAACTCACGGAGATCATTAAGAACAACAGCATTAAAAGTATTACAGTTGTCAGAATGGAAGTTCCCTGCTGCGGCGGGATCGAAAGCGCGGTAAAAAGAGCGCTTCAAAACAGCGGTAAAATGATTCCCTGGCAGGTCGTGACGATTTCAACCGACGGAACAATTCTTGATTGACAAGAGGGTATCATAATGATAGAAAAAGAGTATCAGCTGTCCAAATCCAATGAAAAAGCGATAGAAAAAGTCATATTTGATGAAAACCTTCATTACCTCCATATGATATTCAGCAAAGGCGAGGGCCTGCCCGCGCACTTATCCAATTCAAACGTGTATATGACCGTCATTCGCGGAAAGCTCTCAATCGGCCTTGAGGAGCAGGAAATTCATGAATACGGGACCGGAACTCTGCTGAAGATTCCGTTTCAAACCAAAATGAATGTCAGAAATATGCATGACGAAACGCTGGAGCTGATCGTCGTTAAGGCGCCCGTTCCGAAAGGCTGAGACATTATACGCAATACGCAATTTTACATTTATTTTGTCGGAAAGATAAAATCTTGCCTGTTAAAGATTAAATACTTAAGGAGGAATAAACAATGAGCATGTTCTGTTATCAATGTCAGGAAACCGCCGGAGGAAAGGGCTGCGCGGTACGCGGCGTGTGCGGAAAAACCGAAGAAGTAGCAAAGCTTCAGGATCTTCTGATTTACACTCTCAAAGGTATTTCGCAGATTGTAGTCAAAGGGAAACTCGATGTCAAAAACCTCGGCGAGACAAATTATGAAGTTCTCAGCAGCCTGTTCATGACCATCACCAACGCGAATTTCGACGACGGCTCTATTGAAAAACAGATCATGAAAATGATCACCGTAAGAGACAAGCTCAGAAATTCTAATGCTTCTGCGGGTTTACACGATGCGGCCACCTTCACTGTGAGTTCCAGAGCGTCCATGTTGGAAAAGGCCGCAACCGCCGGAGTGCTGTCAACCGCAAACGAGGACGTGCGTTCT
>JAQVYO010000047.1 GCA_028708585.1 Oscillospiraceae bacterium | reverse complement strand
GATCACTTTCGATTGATGAGTTCCATCTGAAGCCCCGCCATGACATCCAGCGCCTTTTCATTCAGGTCCGCGTCAAAGCTGGCCGTACAGGATGCGTCCACCACAATGCGGGCTTCCGGCAAAGCCGTTTTTGCCAGAACCGCGTTGGACAAAACACAGATATTGGATATCAGCCCCACAAGCTCAATTTCCTCGTAATCCTGCTCCTTTAGAAACGCCAGAAGCTCGAGGCTGCCGAAAGACGGCTTTTCAAAGACCCGGTCCTCCGCCCGCCGCAGCGCGGCCGCTTTCCCATAAAGCTCCCATCCGCCGCTGCCCCGCAGGCAATGGGGAAACGGAAGCTTTTTCCCTTCCTGGGTTTCCAAATACCGGCTGGTATGCGTATCAAACGTAAAACAAATATCCGCCCCGGAATTACGGCAGGATTCTATTTTCCCGCAGATGGCCGTTTCCAGAAGCGCGGCGGCCGGAAAACCCAACGTGCCGTCCACAAAATCCTTTTGATAATCCACCACAATCAGAAGTTTTTTCATTTTACGCCTCCGGAAGCAATCGTAAAGTTGAAAAAAATTAGTATTTTTATGCACTTTGCACGTTCTGCTTCTGTATCTCCCATTGAAGTATAGCTCCTATGTCAATAGAAAGCAAGTATTGTCAAAAAAAAGTTGGATGGCGGATGCATGAAATAACGAACGGGGAAACCATGTGGCAAGTTTCAAAATTGGGGCGTCCTTTGGCTTTGCCGGTCCATTTTAAGTCCTGCCGCCCGAAAATGCGAAAAAAGCGGGAAATCCCCGACCGCCTTTCTTGTAATTTTGCGCCAGCCCCGGTATAATACGAATCATTCGTCTTGGCAAACTGAGAAAAGGATGCGAAAACTATGGACGCAAAAGAGACAAAAAAAACGGAGCAGCCTTTGGGGCGCCTCGCGCCGGGCCAATCCGGAATTATCATCCATACCGGCTGTCGCCACGGCCCCATACGGCGCCGCCTGGTGGATATGGGCCTGACGCCCGGCACGCTGGTTTCCGTTCGCAAAATCGCCCCTCTGGGCGATCCCATCGAGGTCAACCTGCGGGGATATGAGCTGACGCTGCGCAAGGAAGATGCGGATCGGATCATTGTGTGTCCTCCCGGCCTTTCGGAAAAAATCGGGAAAAGCGCGTCCAAAAAGGTTTCCATGATACAGCGCGTTCCGGAAGAGGACCTTCTGCGCAAAATGCGGGAAGACCACGGACATGAAAAGGAAATCCATGGGAAAGTCCCTTATTATGCGTCCCATGACAGCCGCCAAATGAAAATCGCGCTGGTGGGAAACCCCAACAGCGGCAAAACTACGCTGTTCAACGCTTTGACCGGCTCCAATCAATATGTTGGAAACTGGCCCGGCGTCACCGTGGAAAAAAAAGAGGGCAAAACCAAAATTGAAGGAAAAATGGTGACGGTGGCGGACCTGCCCGGCATCTATTCCCTTTCCCCTTATTCCATGGAAGAAATCGTGGCGAGAAATTTTATCATTGAAGAACAGCCGGACGCGATTATCAACATTGTGGACGGAACCAATATCGAACGGAACCTTTATTTGACCATCCAGCTGCTGGAATTGGAGCTGCCCACGATCCTGGCCATCAATTTTATGGATGAAGTAGAAAAACGGGGCGACGTCATCGATTATGAGGCGCTGTCCAAAAAGCTGGGCATCCCCGTGGTTCCCATTTCCGCCCGGGACGGCGCCAACCTTCCTCAGCTTTTACAGCTTACCCATCATCAGATGCACATGGGGGTGACGTTGGAGCCGGACGATCTTTATGACGCCTATACCCATGAAATTCATCACCGCATGGGCGAACTGGTGCACGACTATGCCTATGCGGCGCATCTGCCCGCTCATTGGGCTTCCATCAAACTTTTGGAAGGGGACGCTCTGGTAGAAAAGGCCCTGCATCTGAACGAGGCCACCGCCCGGAGCGTCCGCGAAATTGCGGAGGAATATGAAGCTTCCAGCGCGCTGGGCGACCGGGAAACCCTCATTGCCGACAGCCGCTACCAATTTATTGAGCAGGCCATCTCGGAATCGGTGCATCGCGGCTCCAAAAAAGATGCCGTTTCCTTTTCCTTTCAAATCGACAGCATTGTAACCCATAAATTTTTAGCCATTCCCATCTTTCTTTTGATGATGCTCCTTGTATTTTCGGTGACCTTCGGCCCGGTGGGTTCCTTTCTGTCCAATATTGTTGACGTGCTGATTAATGGAAAGTTTTCTCTCCTGATGGATCATCTGCTGACCGCTTCCGGCGTTTCCCCCTGGGTCAACAGCCTCGTCACCGATGGAATCATACGGGGCGTGGGCGGCGTTCTTACCTTTTTGCCTCAGATTGCCCTGCTGTTCCTGTTTCTTTCTCTCCTGGAGGACTCCGGCTATATGTCCAGGGCGGCGTTTATCATGGACCGGCTGCTGCGGCGCTTCGGCCTGTCGGGCAAGGCGTTTATCCCCATGCTGATGGGGTTCGGCTGCACCGTCCCCGCCATTATGGGCGCCCGTACCATGGAGAATGAAAAGGACCGGCGGATGACTATTTTGCTGGTGCCCTTTATGAGCTGTTCCGCCCGGCTGCCTGTTTACGGTGTCATCAGCGCCGCCTTTTTCCCCGCCTACCAGGGTCTGGTCGTCTTTTCCCTTTATCTTTTGGGGCTGATTATGGCCGTCTGCTCCGGCCTTTTGTTTAAAAAGACCCTGAACCGGGGCATGCCGGCTCCGTTTGTGCTGGAGCTTCCTCCCTATCGGATGCCCACCGCGAAAAATACGCTGCTTCACGTTTGGGAGCGGGTGCGGGGCTTTTTGGCGCGGGCGGGAACGCTGATTTTATCCATGAGCATTGTCTTATGGTTTCTGCAGACCTTTAACACCCAGCTGCAAATGGTGTCTGACAACTCGTTCAGCATTTTAGGCGTCATCGGAAGCCATATCGCCCCGCTGCTGGCTCCCCTTGGATTCGGTACATGGCAGGCCGCCGTCGCGCTGCTCACCGGTCTTGTGGCTAAAGAAGCCGTGATTTCCTCCATGAGTCTGTTTTACGGCTTTTCCACGCTGGATGGCAACGTCTCCATCGCCCATGCCCTTTCCGCCACCTTCACCCCCCTGTCCGCCTATTCGTTTCTGGTATTCATCCTGCTGTATATCCCCTGCGTTGCGGCGGTTGCCACCCTGTCCCGGGAGATGAACAGCGCAAAGTGGACTTTGTTTTCTATCTGCTGGCAGCTGTTCACCGCCTATACCGTGTCGTTTTTAATTTTCCAGGGCGGCAGGCTGCTGGGGCTTGGCTAGGGGGAATGCCGGATGAAATATGCGGTCTACTGCGTCATCGGCGCTTTGATTGTTTGGTCGGTTTTTTTTCTGGCCCGCGGAATTTACCAGATGGTCCGCGGCAGCAGATCCTGCGGCGGCGGCTGCGACGGCTGTTCCTGTAATTGTCCCAGCCGGAAGAAAAAACGGCATCCGAAACCACCTTTCAAAAAAAATCAAGACGGCCGACGGCGATGAAAACGCCGCCGGCCGTCTTACGTTACGCGCCGCGGAGCCTTTTGCCGTTTCCAAAGAGAACAAACGAACGCTTTACTCTTCTTTCCGGAGAAAACGTGCAAAATGTTTTTCAAAGCTTTTGGACGCCGTTTCTCCCACTTCTTCCAGAAATGCTCCGTAGGCAGCCACAAATTCTTCTCCCTTCGGCGTCAGCTTCGAATCGCTCCCCCTGCCCACATGCCGCGCCAGTACCCGGAACCCCAGATTCCGCTCCAAATTGCGAATCATTTTCCAACTCTTGCTGTAGGCCATTTTCATCTCTTTCGTGGCCATCAGAATGGAACCGAATTTATTAATTTGCTCCAATAAATAATGAACGCCGGGGCCAAAAAAAATTTCATCCCGCTCCGCGCGGCCGGAAGTTCCGATGGTAAGGCGTATGTGATAACACAGCCGGCCCTTTTTTTCCGGCGCCTCAATTTCACTGTTGTTTTCTGTTTCGTCCATATTGACCCCTTTTCTACGATATTACAGCCCAGCCGACCGTTTCCGGAGGCGACAAAAATCGTCGATATCCTGACCAACTTAAAAAGTATTGTATCATAAAAACCGATAAAAACAAATAAAAACAAAACTTTGTACCGGACGGAAACCGGCCTCCTTTGGGCAAGGAAAAAGGAAAAGGCCCTCCCTTTTCAGAATGGAGAAACTGAAAAAGGAGGGCTTTTATAGCAAGGCCTCTTAGACCTTTCTATTCCTATTCTTTCCAAAGTGGGGCATAAATAATCCCTTTTCAATATAAAAATTCAATTTTTTATATGCCGGCAATCTTTTACCCTTCCTTTTTATTTGAAATATCATTCGCATTTGCTCTATTTTCCCTTTGTTTATGGTATACTATCTGCAAAGTAAACCGTATACAACAGGCATCTCAGGAGATGCCTGCACACGCCTGAACACCATCCCCGTTTAAGGACCGCCCCGCCCCGGGAGAAACCGCCAGAAAGGAGAATCCCCATGCCCATCGTATTTGCATGCGCCGTACCTCATCCCCCTCTTATCATCCCATCTGTGGGGAAAGGCCGGGAAACGGAGCTAAGGAAACTGTCATAGCCTATGAAGAAGCCGCCCGACGCCTTGCGGCCCGGCAGCCGGAAACCATTGTCATCATCAGTCCCCATTCTATTTCTTATGCAGATTACCTGCATGTGAGTCCCGGTCGGGAGGCCTCCGGAACCTTCGGCATGTTCGGTGCGCCCCAGGAGGGCGCCCGGGTCCAATACGACATCCCGCTGGTTCGCGCCATCTGCCAGCTTGCAGAGCGGAAAAACATTCCGGCGGGGACCCTGGGAGAAAAAAACCCCGCTTTGGACCACGGAACTCTGATCCCTTTGTTTTTTATTCAAAAATATAATTTAAATTTTAAAGTGGTGCGGGTCTCCATCTCCGGCCTTTCTGATGAGACACATCTGCTGTTTGGAAGATGCTTAGCCGCCGCCGCGGCTCAGCTCAACCGGAGGGTGGCCGTCGTGGCCAGCGGCGACTTGTCCCACAAGCTGAAAGCGGACGGCCCTTATGGATTTGCGGCGGAAGGCCCTGAATTTGACAAAATCATCACCGAAAGTTTGGCCTCCGGGGACTTTTACCGTCTTCTGTCCCTGGACAAATCCTTTTGCGACAAGGCGGGTGAATGCGGCCTGCGTTCTTTTCAGATTATGGCGGGCGCGCTGGACGGCCTTTCCGTCCATCCGGATTTTCTGTCTTATCAGGACAATTTCGGCGTGGGCTATGCGGTTTGCTGTTTTGCCGTTGATGGCCCTTCCCCCAAGGACGCCGGCGGCGACGACCCCTATGTAAGTCTGGCCCGCCTGTCCCTGGAAACCTATGTCCGGACAAAGCGCCCCGCAAAGCTGCCGGATCAGCTGCCGGACGAAATGAAAAACCGGAAAGCGGGGGTCTTCGTATCTTTGAAAAAGAGCGGCACGCTTCGGGGCTGCATCGGAACCATTTCGCCCGCCACGACTTCCATCGGGGAGGAAATTATGCAGAATGCCGTTTGGTCCGGAACCCAGGACACACGATTTCCCCCCGTGCGGCCGGAAGAACTGGAAGATCTGACTTACAGCGTGGATGTTCTGTTTCCGCCGGCGCGGATCGGCGGGCTTCAGGATTTGGACCCCCTCCGCTACGGGGTCATCGTCAGCAAAGCCGGACGGCGTGGCCTGCTGCTTCCCCGGCTGGAAGGGGTAGACACGGCGGAGCAGCAGGTTCAAATCGCTATGCGGAAAGCGGGCATCGGCGCCCTCGAAGGCTGCAGGCTGGAACGGTTTGAAGTTGTGAGGCATCCATGAAAACGGCGACATGCACCATCTGCCCTCATCGCTGCAGGCTGGAAGACCATGCGCTGGGACTCTGCCGGGCAAGGCAGAATCAAGACGGCAAAGTAGCCAGCCTGAATTATGGGAAGCTAACGTCCATTGCTCTGGACCCCATTGAAAAAAAACCGCTGCGCCGGTTTCATCCCGGAAGCCTCATTCTCTCCGTGGGCAGCTTCGGCTGCAACCTCCGCTGCCCTTTCTGCCAAAACCATGAAATCTCCATGGCGGGGCGGGAGGCCGAGACAGAGGAGATTTCCCCCATGGAACTGGTCCGCTGCGCCCAGCAGACGGGCCGCCAGGGCAATATCGGTATTGCCTTTACCTATAACGAACCTTTGATTGGATATGAATTTGTATATGACACCTCAGTTCTGGCAAAGGAAAACGGGCTGGAAACCGTTCTGGTTACCAACGGGTATGTGGAGGAAGCCCCTCTGCGGGCGCTTCTGCCCTATCTCTCCGCCTTAAATATTGATCTCAAGGCATTCCGGATGGACTCCTACCGCAAGCTGGATGGAGAACTGAAACCCGTCCTGCGCACCATCGAACAGTCTGCAAAAGCCTGCCATGTGGAGGTCACCACGCTGATTGTGCCGGGGCTGAACGATACCGACGGGGAAATGGATGGCCTTTCCCGTTTTCTCTCCAAGACCGATCCGGACATTCCGCTTCACATCTCGCGCTTTTTCCCCCGCTACCGCATGTCTTCCCAGCCCCCCACCTCGCGATCCGCCGTATTTCATCTGGCCGACATTGCCCGGCGGCATCTGAAATACGTTTATACTGGAAATGTATAATAGGCCGGGCGGCGGCAAAAAACGCAAACCGGCCGGCTTCTCCCCCCCGGGGGAAAAGCCGGAGCCGCGCATCATCTGGCGGAAAGGAGCTTTTTGGTGCCCAACTCAATCTTTTTTTCATTTGTTCGGGATATGGTGGAGGTGTACTATAAACAGCGAATTTCCCGTTCTTCCGCCGAGCTGACCTATTTTGTCACCCTTTCTTTTTTCCCGCTGATCATCTGCATCAATGCCTTGGCAGTGCTGCTGCAGCTGAGCCAGGTTCCCCTTTTGGACCTGTTTTCCAACATTATCCCCAGCGAGAGCATCGGGATTTTAAACGAATATCTCGAATACATTTCGGTCAACCAGTCCCGGTCACTTCTGATCGGCGGTCTCATTTTGCTGCTCTCCTCCTCCTCTGCGGCCTTTCGCTCCATTATGAATATCACAGAGGATATTTACGGCTACAAAAGCTACAGGGGAATTACAAAATTTATCGTCAGCATCTTTTCCTCTGTCTTATTCCTGATCGTCCTCTACATCAGCATTTTGATTTTGGTCACCGGGGAATGGTTTTTGTCCTTGCTGCACACCCGCTACGGCATTCGCTTCCCGCTGCTGTCCATCTGGAAATGGCTCCGCTTTCTCATTTTGTTCGCGTTTCTCCTTTTGATGCTGTTTATTTTTTACCGCATGCCGGTACTGCGGCAGAGACGCCGCTCTCCCGTAATCTGGGGCGCGCTTCTGGCCTCCGCTGCGCTGGTGGTGGTCAGCGCCCTCTTTTCCTGGTTTATCGGCATGTCCTCCCGGTATAAGCTGGTATACGGCAGCCTCGCGGCCATCATTATTTTAATGGTCTGGCTTTACACCTGCGGAAATATTCTCATCATGGGGAGCGCGTTTAATTATATCTACGGCAAGTACTGGAGGATGCGGCGGCACAGCGGTTGACAAGAACTCATTCCGGTATATAATTTAAATAAAGTTTGTCGAAAATTTGGCAGATTTGCCGGGGAGTATTTTTCATTTTTCCCCTGGCAAATGCAAAATCAGCGCCGTTTCCTGGGCGTTTCGTTTTTTTAATTGCCCCATCCCGGCGCTTTCTGAACGTTTTGCCGCGCCGGGACAAAAAGAAAAAAACGGCCTTGAAAAATGCCGTTATTTAGGATCCCAGGGGCTTTTCCTTACATTTGGTTTTGATCTTTTGATACTGCATAAAACGGGAGAGCGGAGGAAGCATATGTTATCCAACCAAGAGAAAACCATGGAAAAAATCGTATCTCTTTGCAAGGGCCGCGGTTTTGTTTATTCCGGGAGCGAAATTTATGGCGGGCTCGCCAACACGTGGGACTACGGCCCGTTGGGCGTGGAACTCAAAAACAACGTCAAACGGGCCTGGTGGAAAAAATTTGTGCAGGAAAGCCCTTACAACGTGGGGCTGGATTCCGCCATTTTGATGAACCGCCAGGTCTGGGTGGCTTCCGGCCATGTGGTCAATTTCAATGATCCTTTGATTGACTGCAAATCCTGCAAAATGCGCCACCGGGCGGACAAATTGGTGGAAGAATGGAATACGGCCCAAGGCATTACCGGCGTTTCGGTGGAAGGGATGGACAACGGCCAGCTCACCGCCTACCTGCGGGAACACAATATTCCATGCCCCAACTGCGGAAAAAGCGAGTTCACCGATATCCGCAAATTCAACATGATGTTTAAAACCCACCAGGGCGTCACCGAAGATTCGGCCGCCGAAGTGTACCTAAGGCCAGAAACCGCCCAAGGTATTTTCGTCAATTTTAAAAACATTCTGCGGACCACGCGAAAGAAGCTGCCCTTCGGCGTCTGCCAGGTGGGCAAATCCTTCCGCAACGAAATCACGCCGGGCAATTTTACCTTCCGCACCCGGGAATTTGAACAAATGGAGCTGGAATTTTTCTGCCGGCCCGGCACCGATCTGGAATGGTTTTCCTATTGGCGCAGTTTTTGCAAAGATTGGCTTCTGAGCCTCCACATGAAGGAAGAAAACCTCCGGCTGCGGGATCATGAAAAGGAAGAGCTGTCTCACTACTCCAAAGCCACCACCGATTTTGAATTTTTATTTCCCTTTGGGTGGGGCGAACTTTGGGGAGTGGCCGACCGCACCGACTACGACCTGAACTCACATCAGCGGGAAAGCGGCGAGAGCATGGAATATTTCGACCAGGAAACCAGCGAAAAATTCCTGCCCTATGTAATTGAGCCAAGTCTGGGCGCCGACCGGGTTACGCTGGCTTTCCTCATCGACGCCTATGACGAAGAAGTGGTGGACCCTCAAAAGAACGACGTGCGGACAGTGCTGCGCCTGCACCCTGCCCTGGCGCCGTTTCAATGCGCAGTCCTCCCCTTATCCAAAAAGCTGTCGGAGCAAACCAGGGAGATTTACACAAACCTTTCCAAAGAATTTATGGTGGACTTCGACGACACCGGTTCCATCGGCAAACGATACCGCCGGCAGGATGAAATTGGCACGCCCATGTGCGTCACCTTCGATTTCGACAGTCCGGGGGATCACTGCGTTACCGTCCGGGACCGAGACAGTATGGAGCAGGCGCGGATGCCCATCGCGGAATTAAGCGCATATATCGCGGCGAAAACCGTTTTTTAACAGTAATAATTTATATTTTTAAATAGGGGAGATTTGCATGTGGGACGGATTCATCAAAGCGGCCGTTGGAACGCCCAAGGTGCAGGTAGCGGACTGCCGGCATAATGCGGAGCAGACCTTCCAAATCATGCGGCAGGCCAACGCAATGGGCGTAAGCCTTCTCGTGCTTCCGGAGCTTGGCCTCACCGGATGCACCTGCGGCGATCTCTTTCTCCAGCCCACGCTGTTAAACGGGGCCATGGAGGCTCTGGGCACCGTTCTGGAGGCCACACGGCACCTGCCCGTTGTCACGGTATTGGGCATGCCGATTCAACGGGGCGGGAACTTATATAGCTGCGCCGCCGTCATTCAAAATGGAAAAATTCTTGGCATAGTCCCGAAAGACCCCGAAATGTGCTTTGGGGGGAGCGGAACGCCGCGCTATTTTTCCCGGCCGCCGGAATATCCGGAGGAAATTACGCTGCCCGGCGGTTTTTCCGTCCCCTTCGGCCGGAACCTGGTCTTTTCCTGTGAAACCCTTCCTGCCCTGACGCTGGGCGTTTGCCTGGGCGATCCCCTGGAGACGGAACACTGCCGGAAGCTGGCAGAGGCCGGCGCCACAATCATCGCAAATCCTTCCGCCGGCTGTGCGCTGGTGGGAAAGCAAAGAGTCCGCAGAAGAAAAATCGCGTCGCTCAGCTCCGATCTTTCCTGCGGCATTCTGTCCGCTGAAGCCGGAGAAGGGGAATCCTCCGCCGACCTCATATTTGCGGGCCACAACCTGATTGCGGAAAACGGTTCTTTTTTGGGAGAAGGCCGTTTTGAAACCGGTCTTGTCCTGTCCGAGCTGGACGTATTGCTTCTGGAGCAGGAGCGCCTCAGAACACGCTTCCCCCATAGGGGAAGCCCATTGGAACACCCAATCCTTTTTTCTCTTCCCTGTTCCAAAACCGCCCTTACCCGGTATATTTCCAAAACGCCTTTTGTCCCGGAAGACAAGGTGGAGCGCACCGCCCGCTGTGAAGAAGTTCTTCTGCTCTGCTCTATGGGACTGAAAAAGCGGCTGGAATATACCGGCGCCAAAAAAGCGGTTTTGGGCCTCTCCGGCGGGCTGGATTCTACTTTGGCTACCTTAATCACCATGATTGCCATGAACCTTTGCGGTCTTCCCGCCGAAAACGTCATTGCGGTAACGATGCCTTGCTTTGGCACCACCGACCGCACCCGAGACAACGCGGTGGAGCTGGCGGAGCGCCTTGGCGCAACCTTGCGTCACATCGACATTTCCGGCTCTGTCC
>JAQVYO010000213.1 GCA_028708585.1 Oscillospiraceae bacterium | reverse complement strand
ATCACCGCATTTACTTCAAGCTCGTTGGCTTCCCACGCGAGAATCAGTGCACGGCAGGCACATGAGCGCGAAATAGAGACAAAAGCTCTATATACCCTGACAAATCGTTTGACTGATGCAACGGATATACATGATATTGCGGCAATAGTATCCAGTACGGTCAGTGACGTAATATGTGAGAGAACCTGCTGTCTCTGCTTCGATGCAAGAGGATTACCGGAAAAGACATTTGTCCAGCAGATTTCAAAAGAAAAGCTCATCAGGCGAAAGGTGGATGATCCAGAGGCACTTATGCGCCGGATAAAGGGCCTAAGAACCGGGAGCGACATTGGACCCGAATTTCAGGAATGGCCAATTCATGGGCGCGAAGGAACTTTGGGAATCATCGGAATCCCAAGTGAACATGCGCAGCTTTTGAATAAAGCCCAAACGCGCTTATTGCGTTCTATGATTGAAAGCGTGGCTCTGGCAATGGATCGATTCCGTTCCTCTGAGGAACGAACACGTTCCCGGGAAGAAACCGAGCAGGAACGGTACAGAAGCAATCTGCTTCGCTCCATTTCCCATGATTTGCGAACACCTCTTTCAGGAATCCTGGGGGCAACAGAAATGCTTTCCAGCATGACCGAAAAAGAAGATCGCCGATATAAGATTGTGGAGGGCATTGGAAATGATGCGCGCTGGCTCTACTCGCTGGTTGAAAACGTACTAAGCCTGACCCGTTTGCAGGACGGAAAACTTTTGATCAACAAACAGCCCGAAGCTGTTGAGGAAGTGCTGAGCGGTGCCGTGAGGTATATGTCCCGCCGATATTCCGAATATGAAATTGAGGTGCAGGCGCCCGATGAGTTGCTAATGGTTCCCATGGATGCCAAGCTAATTAACCAGGTGCTGATTAACTTAATTGATAATGCCGTCAAGCACACCGCTCCCCCGGGGGAAATCAGTATAGCTGTCAACGGAGATAAGGAGCATAGCCGAGCGGTCTTTTTTGTACGTGATACCGGCTGCGGCATTTCCGTGTCCGACCTTCCGCACATATTTCGGATGTTCTATACCGCACACTCCAACCGCTCTGATTCACGTCCAGGAATTGGCCTTGGCTTAACAATTTGCGAATCCATTATTAAAGCACATGGCGGCACGATTACAGCTCGAAACAGAACAGATGCCAATGGGGCGGAATTTATATTTACATTACCATTATAAGGAGGAAAGATTAGATGAATCATTACCACGAGCGTATTTTGGTCGTTGAAGATGATAAACAGATACAGAGTTTTATAGGATATTCTCTGGAAACGGCTGGTTTTCCATATGACGCTGTAAGTACAGGGGAAAATGCTCTTCAGTATCTTGTATCAGAACCAATTGACCTCATGCTGCTTGATCTTGGGCTGCCTGATTTTGATGGAATGGAGGTCATCAAAAAGATCCGGAAATGGTCTCAAATGCCAATTATAGTAGTTTCTGCCCGGGATCAGGACAAAGAAAAAGTCGCCGCACTCGATTTGGGTGCAGACGACTACTTAACAAAGCCTTTTTCAGCGGCTGAACTGCTGGCACGCATCAGAGTGGCGATCAGACATTTATATAGGCAAGGAAATAACAATGAATCGGCTATTCGCTCCGTAGGAGAGTTGAAAATGGATTTTAAAAAGCGCATAGTATATTTAGAGGAAAAAGAAATCCATGTAACGCCTTTAGAGTACAGTCTCCTTTTGTTACTTTTTCGCAACATGGGAAAAGTCCTGACGACGCAAAATATTTTAAAAGAAATATACGGCTTGAATTATGGAAATGATACCCGGGCCCTGCGCGCATTGATGGCGGGACTTCGCAGAAAGATTGAAAAAAACCCTTCAAAGCCGCGCTATATTATGACAGAAATCGGCGTCGGATATCGTTTGGTTGATGAGTAAAATTGGCATTTAATACAAACTTCGCGGACGCATATTGAAGTGGATGGTTGCCGCCGCTGCATGTTTTACCAGAAAAACGCCATTCATCTGCGGTGCAGACAAATGGCGTTTTTTTTCTATGGAACAGTTCATCCAGAAATTACGCTGTTTCTGCTTTATGAAGGGAAAGTTTAAATTTGTTCATCGGTGTTCTCCAGCTTTGTATCCGCAGGTATTGCATCTGTTTCATTTTGAACGTTTAGAGGGGTTGGCTCCAGCGCTTCTTGGGGAGCTGGTAGATCCACCTTGCGAATTAAAATGAATGGGGTAAGCTGATTCGATTGCCCCGCGGGGTTGTCCGCAATGAGCTGGACGAGCTGCTGCTCGGAATAAGGGACATGGGATGCATAGCCTAAAATTTCAACGGAAAGGTCGTTTGCGTCTACGATCATAGACATAACGCCGGTTTTTTCATAGATTTCATTGCAGACGCCGGAAGGGTCTTCTGGAATTCGGATGCCATATTCCCCATACTCCGGAAACACATGGTCATAAAAACCGTCCAGTCCGGAAACTTCTTGACCGACAATATCATAAAAAACGCCTTTTTTCCCAAATAGCTTTCCGATTCCAGCTATTAACGCCGCCCAAATTACCTTCAGA
>JAQVYO010000212.1 GCA_028708585.1 Oscillospiraceae bacterium | reverse complement strand
TTTTGGGAACTACGCCCAAAATCTTCCCCCGGTGCAATGCAACAGCGCAGTTAAAGAGCTGGTTGTCCAGCTCCACCGGTGCGCCAACCATAAGGACCATGTCCGATTTTTGAGTAGCTTGAAGAAGTGTGGACAAAGCCTCTTGAGTGGATTCCAGCAGAAGCCGCTGATGAAACAAATCGGCACAGGTGTATCCTGTCAGGCAAAGCTCTGGAAACACCAGAACATTGACGCTGCTTTGTTCCGCATCGCGAATCCAACGTAGTAGCTCTGATACATTTGCTTGGGGATTGGCAACCTGAACATCCGGAACGGCCGCACCCATCCGGACATATCCCATTTTCTGAAGGTCAAACATCTGAAAACTCCTCCATCCCATTGCATATAGTATGAGAATCTGATTTTATTCTATAGATTCCAATGCGAGTGAGGCCTTTGAAGAGGGAAGCTTGCTTTGCTTTTCCAGGGCCGCCCGAATGAATTCCAAAAACAACGGATGAGCCCGGTTGGGGCGGCTCTTAAACTCCGGATGAAACTGAACGCCCACAAAAAAACGATTGTTTGGAATTTCCACTGTCTCAACGATTCTGCCGTCCGGCGATGTTCCGCTGATGAGGAGTCCGGCGTTTTCCATCCGTTCCCTGTAATCGTTGTTAAACTCATATCGGTGCCGGTGGCGTTCGGTAATGAGCTCCGTCTTGTATGCGCGGCTCATGATGCTTCCTTCTCGAATTTTACATGGATAGCTGCCCAGGCGCATGGTGCCGCCCTTTGCCATGGCGCTGGTTTGATCCGGCATGAAGTTAATAACCAGGTGGTTTCCATTTTCATCAAATTCCTTGGAATTGGCATCTTTTAATCCGCAGATATGGCGAGCGAATTCAATGACCGCAATCTGCATCCCAAGGCAAAGCCCCAGATAGGGGACATCATGTTCCCTTGCATATTGCGCGGCCAGGATTTTACCTTCGATGCCGCGGTTTCCAAATCCGCCTGGAATCAAGACTCCGGCGCAGTCGGAAAGAAGCATGTGAACAGATTCCGGTGTGACCGTTTCCGAATCAATCCATTTGATATCAATTTTGGCGCCCTGATCATATCCTGCATGCCGAAGCGCTTCGGTTACCGAAAGATACGCGTCATGCAGCTGAATATATTTTCCTACCAAAGCGACTTTGACCAGCTTGTCGCGATTTCGGATATGCTTTAGCATTTCCTCCCAATCCTTGAGGTCGGGCTTGGGAGCGTTAATATTGAGTTCTCGGCAGACAATGTCGGAAAAATGATACTGTTCCAGTATAACAGGCGCTTCATATAACACCGGGATGGTCAGATCCTCAATGACACAATCCTGTTTCACATTGCAAAAGAGAGAAATCTTGCGGGCAATACTTTCCTGGACTGGTTCGTCACACCGCATAACAATGATATCAGGGGAGATGCCCATAGCCTGCAATTCCCTGACCGAGTGCTGGGTGGGCTTGGACTTGTGCTCCCCAGAGCTTTTGATATAGGGAACCAGTGTGACATGGATAAACAAGCAGTTTTCAGTTCCCACTTCCAGAGAAACCTGGCGAATGGCTTCTAAAAACGGCTGGCTTTCAATGTCCCCTGCGGTTCCGCCAATTTCCGTGATGACCACATCTGCTTTTTCGCTGTTGCCCAGACAGTAGATAAATTCTTTGATTTCATTGGTGATATGAGGGATAACCTGGACGGTTTCGCCTAAATATTCGCCGTTGCGCTCCTTGTTCAGTACGTTCCAGTACACTTTTCCGGTGGTCAGATTGGAGTATTTGTTTAGATTCTCGTCGATAAACCGTTCGTAATGCCCCAAATCCAGATCGGTTTCGGCGCCGTCCTCCGTGACAAATACTTCGCCGTGCTGATATGGGTTCATGGTGCCCGAATCCACGTTGATGTATGGGTCAATTTTTTGTGCGGCGACCTTAAGGCCGCGCGCCTTTAGCAGCCTACCCAGAGAAGCCGCCATAATTCCTTTTCCTAAACCGGAAACGACTCCGCCTGTTACAAAGATATATTTCGTCATTCTTAAAACCGTCCTTTCTCTCTCTTCCAAAAATGAGACCACCCCCGATGCCATGCGGTTCCTGCAGTTTGCAGACTGATTGGAAGGGCAGGGAAGCTAAATTTCCACAGTTCCTTCAAATACTTTTTCGGCGCCTCCGGAAAGATAAACCGTTTCATCTGTGTAGTTTACCGTCAGATCTCCACCCGGAAGGATCACGCGGATGTCTTCGCCCTTTTTGCAATAACCGTTCAGAACAGAGGCAACTGCCGCCGCGCACGCACCGGTGCCGCATGCAAGCGTTTCGCCGCTGCCGCGCTCCCAAACGCGCATTTTAATGGTATGCTCGTCAATGGGTTTCACAAATTCCGTATTTACCCGGTCTGGGAACAGTGGGCTATATTCAAATGTATCTCCAATGGCAGCAAGGTCCAGATGATCTATATCATCAAAAAATACGACACAGTGGGGATTGCCCATGGAAACGCAGGTGATAGGATAGACCCGGCCGCCAATGGTTACATCCTGATCAATGACTTGAT
>JAQVYO010000046.1 GCA_028708585.1 Oscillospiraceae bacterium | reverse complement strand
GGGGAGTATCGCCTCCGCCCTGGGGGCCGTCGCCATGCCGGCCGTCCTTTCCAGGGATTTTGTTTCCATCACCTTTCTAACCGTTGCGGTGCAGGAATTTCGAGAGGTGCGAACCGCCGAGCGGGAAAGCCTGGAAAAGCTGGAACACACGGAATATGTGCAGAGGGGGGACGCCTATATCGACGGCATTTCCAAGACCTTTGAATCTAGAAATTACATTTCCCTGGTTACCGCTTTGCTGACCGTCCTCGTGATCAAAATGGTCAATCGGCCGGAAGTGGGCCTTAATATCACCGCGGGGATTATAGCGGGCCTTCTGGTGATGTTTTTCTGCTACCGGTTTACCAAAGGGCGGACAGTGCAAAGTATCTGCTCCGTTCATATTGGAACCATTGAAGTGAAAGAATCGGAGCTGTATGTGGACGGCATGTTCCTGACTAGTTATCTGGGAACGGACCGGAGCCGGGATTTGTTCCGCCAGGAAGGAATCGCGGCGGTGCTGGAGCCGCGGGACCCGGCGAGCAGGCTTACGCTGGAAAATTTAGGTCAGCGGCAGGCGGTGTTATATGAAGCGGTCAAGGCGCTGGGGGTGAAGCGATATAAGTTTATGTGCAGGAATTTTTCCAGCGGGAACGTGCTTTTGGCGTTTATCCCTATTGTCAACGACCCGGAAAAGCTCAAGAAAGCCATCCTCAACACGCCGATCCTGGAAAACAGCCGGAAAGTCAGCCGCATTATGAAGATGCCGCGGAGAGGTTAGCGTGAAAATCACGCTAAGGAAATGTGCCAATTGGTTCCCGCCTATGGAGGGGGATCGCGATTGACGCACAAAATGGCGATTTCTGTTTTGGGTCCTTTTGTGCTTTGAGCGATGGGAAAGGGATGGTCATTCATATGGGAAAAAACATTGTGGTTTACATTACGGCGGATGACAAAAGGGTGTTGGGCGGCGACCCGCTGACGCTGCTGGTGAAGGACCCAAATCAGAAAAAGGAGTTCACGGTGGAGCTGGCCCGGGCTTTAAGAGCCGACGCGGTGCAGCTGAAAAGCGGAGACTATATTCTGATTACCCAGGACTAAAGCGGGCAGGCGGTGCTGTATGCGCTTGGAAGACCGCCGCCTTCGCGACAGTCAAAAGCCCGGGCAGTTTAATTTCCTGCCCGGGCTTTTGATCAGTGAGTTTCAGCGGCAATTGCGTCTTCCTTGGTTTTATGAACCGTGCCCTTGGGATGCTGGGGCGGCGCATAAATAGAATAGAGCTTCAGCGGCTGTTTTCCGGTATTGATAAGATTGTGCCATGTTCCGGCCGGAATGATAATGGCAGAGCCGCTGGAAACCCTCTGCTGAAGATTCAGTTTCTCTTGGCTGCCGCCCATTTTGACCAGCCCTTCTCCCTGTTCAATCCGAAGGAATTGATCCAGGTTTGGGTGGTTCTCCAGGCCTATGTCCTCCCCGGATTTGATGCTCATCAGGGTAAGCTGCAGGTGATTTCCCGTCCAAAGAGCGGTTCGAAATGTATTGTTTTCCTTGGTGGCTTTCTCAATGTTCAGGACGAGCGGCGCGGGGCCGCGGTCCGTTGGTTTTGTATGTTCTTCCGCACTTGCATTCGTGTGGTTTGGAGCCATCCGGTTTGTATTGATCCGGTTTGTATTCCCGCAAGCCGCGTTTTTGTTGTTTTGGCAAGGGCGCCTTCCGTACAATGCTTCTCATCTCCTTTGATGCCTTTATGTCATCATATGAACGGCAGTTTGAAATGTGTTTGAGAAGGATCCGCTTCCTGCCGCGCGTTGCGTTCACAGCGGCAACGAAGGGAATCTTTGTTTTGCCCAAAAAGGGAGAATGGCAGAGAGTCTCATGGTAAAAACGGCGCACAGCACCGGATTGCGGGACAGGCTCGCTTTTTCCGCGCTTATGAACGGGCGGCGGTTTCAGCCGCCGCCGTTAAAAACGCTCTGTAATTGCGCAGCTCTTCCTCCTTTTTCGCACCGAGACGGCCCATTCTGTCGCAAAATCCCAACAGCGCCACCTCCCTTGGGTCTGCTTCCCGTTTCATAGACTCCAGATTGGAAAAGGGAAGAGATTTGGCGAAAAACAGCGTTTCCATATGCCATTTTACCAAAGAAGCAACATATTCGGCGGAGCCGCCGCCTTGGCCGCATGCGCTGAAAAATTGTCTCGCCAGGACAGCTCCCCGAAGTTCGTGACCATAGGAGGTGATTTTCCCTTTGCGGGTGCGCGTGGTGTCCGGCTTGCCGATATCATGGAGCAGGGCGGCCCACATAAACCACTGGGGGCGGCTGCTTTTGCTTTTTACTTTCGCGGCTTCATCCAACACCAGCAGCGTATGATTCCAGACGCTGCCCTCTGGATGGTACTTTGGAGACTGAGGCGTTTCCATTAGGCGGGCCAGCATGGTAAAGGGATGCGCTTGAAACAAAGGCTGTTTTGCAAAGTGGGATAAAAAAGCGGATGGTGCGGTGTCTTCCCGCAGATGGCGATGGAGTTCTTCAAACGCCAGATGAGCCTTTGTCATTTTGGTTCGGCTTTTCCACCGGAGGAAAGGCCGTATACGGCCCTGGCGCTTTCCGCCTGAGGGTCGTGGTTTAAATGCTTGGAGCGAAAAGATTCGTCGGTTTTTTTCTTGTTTTTGGCGCTTTTTTTCTTGTTGTCGTTGTTTAAGCCCATGGTAAGTTTCCTTTCCAGACGGCGGCTTTGCGGCCGAACCGGCTATTCATACTGAATTTGGAATCCCGCGTGTTCCATGCAGCGTTTAATCTGATCTTCGTCGGCGGGCGCGTTGAACTTCACCGTTATGGAGCCGGTAGACCGGTTGACCCCCACTTCCTGGACACCCCTAACTTTGTCCAGGGTGTTTTTGATCCGGGTTTTGTCTTCTTTATTTTGCAGATTCGAGATGCTGCATATCATGGTATTCATTCCCATGCCCTCCTTTTTCGTTTGGAAAGAACGGTTTTAGTATGGGCCGGAGAAGGCGTTTTATTCCGAAAAACACAGTCTAGGTTTTGGCCTCTGTTTTTGGTCGGAACGAGAAAAATTCGTCGGCCCGGAGAGGAGGAATTGTATGGTTCTTCTGGCGTATTTTTAAAAATATGATATAATAAGCAGAGGCTTTCCTCCCGATGCAGCTGCGTTCCAGCCCGGGCAGGAGATTGAAAATGCGAGATAGGAGAAGAAACTATGGTGCTCATTGAATTGTTTAAGGCGTTGATTTTGGGTGTCGTGGAAGGAATCACCGAATGGCTTCCCATCAGCAGCACCGGACATATGATTTTGGTAGATGAGTTTTTACAGTTAGATCTGTCGGCGGCGTTTAAAGAGATGTTCCTGGTGGTGATCCAGCTGGGCGCTATTATGGCGGTTGTGGTCTTATACTGGAAAAAGCTGGTCCCCGTTACCACAAGGGGGCGGATACGGCTGAAGCCGCAGACGGTTTCTCTCTGGGCCAAAATCCTTGTGGCCTGCATTCCGGCGGCCATTATCGGGTTTCTGTTCAACGATCAGATTGATAAGCTATTTTATAATTATCAAACGGTCACCGTCACCCTGATCTTTTACGGCATTTTGTTTATTGTCATTGAAAATGCCAATAAGAGCAAGACGTTTCGCATCCAGAAAATTTCTCAGATTACATATGGGACGGCGCTGTTCATCGGAATTTTTCAGCTCCTTTCGCTGATTCCGGGCACCTCCCGTTCCGGAGCCACCATTATCGGCGCAATGCTGATTGGGACCTCCCGGTCCGTTGCGGCGGAATTTACGTTTTTCCTGGCCATTCCCGTGATGTTCGGCGCAAGCCTGCTGAAACTTTTTAAGTTTGGGTTTGCGTTTACCGGACTGGAAGCCGCCGTGCTGCTTACCGGCATGATTGTGGCGTTTGTAGTTTCGATCTTTGCCATTAAATTCTTGATGAACTACATTAAAAAACACGATTTCAAAGCGTTCGGCTGGTATCGAATTGTTTTGGGCGTCATTGTAGCGCTCTATTTCCTTATTCGCGGATAAATCAATTTGCGTTCCCAGGGACATAAAAAACAGCGTATCATAAACCGATACGCTGTTTTTTAACTGCCGAGCAAGGCAGCCTTCCTCGACAATGTGAAGCTTTTTTCAGAATCAGATTTTTTTGTCGGGGGCGGAGCGCACCCTGCGGGAAAATGGGAAAAGCTGCCGGGCGAACCTGAAATAAAAAAGCGTTAGGAGGATTCCCTTTGCCCGCTGCGCTCGATTTGCTTTTCCTGTTCCGTTTTAACTTTGCCTTTTACCAGGGAAGCGGTCATTGCAATCAGTGCTACCACCATGGCGGAAAGAAAGGTGATGCGCAGGGCGTAGGCAAACGCCGTATGGCTGAGCAGAGTGCCGCTCAGTCCGCGTTTTGCGTAAAGCACAGTCCCCTTGCTCTGACAGACGGAAAACAGCGCGCCGGAAATCGCGACGCCGATGGACATGCCGATGTTTCGCATGGTGGCAAGGATGCCGGAAGCGACGCCGCGGTAAGCCCCCGGAATATTACCCATAATCGCGCTGTTATTGGGCGTTTGAAACATGCCAAATCCGATACCTGTGAAAAACATGCAGACCATAATGTAGGCAATGGGGGTTGAGGGAGTGAGAAAGCTGAGGCAAAAAAGGCCCGCGGCCATAATCAGCATACCGCCGGAGCTGATATACCGGCTGTCAAACCGATCGGAAACGATTCCGCTGATGGGCGCCACCAGCATGGTTGCAATGGGCATGGGCAGATAAAGCAGCCCGCTGAGAAAGGCGGAATATCCCCGCAGGTTTTGCAGGTAAAAGGGGGTTAGGAAGACCATCATAAACTGCGCCATATAGGTAAAGAGCGCCGCCGCGTTGCTGGCTGTGAACACCCGGTTATAAAACAGCGTCAAGTTAAGCATTGGAAATTTGATGTGCTGCTCCATAGCAATGAAAGCCAAAATAATCAATAGGCCAAGGCCTAGGAGAAGAAGAAACAGCCAGGTCGAAATCCTTTGGCTTCCCGATAGGTTTAGGGGAAGGAGAATCAGCAAAAGCGCCGCGAAAATCATTACACTGCCCAGTTTGTCAAAGGGAATGGAAGGTTTTTCTTTCTTCTGTTCCGGGATTTTCACAAAGGCCAAAAGGGAGCCGAAAATGCCGATGGGCACGTTGATAAAGAAAATGCTTTGCCAGTTTAAAATGGTGGTCAGCGTGCCGCCGATGACCGGTCCGGCGCACAGGCCAAGGGCAACGGCAATGGCCGTTACGCTCAGAGCTTTTCCCCTGCTTTCCGGCGGGACACTGCTGGTGATGATAGCTGGCCCGGCGGCAAACAGCATGCCGGCTCCAAGCGCCTGAAGCACCCGGAAAGCAATCAGCATGACAATGCTGACAGACAGCCCGCAGAGAAGGGAACCCAGTGTAAAAATGATAAACCCGGTAATGTAAATTTTCTTGTGCCCGTAAAGATCGGACAGCCGCCCGAAAGTAAGCAGCAGGCTGCTTACAATCAGCAGATAGGAGGTAATCACCCATTCCGCCATAGACATGGAAACCTGAAAATGGGTTTGAATGGTTGGCATGGCAAGATTGACCGCGCTGGAATCCAGCGCCGACATAAACGTGCCAATGCCCACCGCGAATAGTATCATGATTGTTTTCTTTGACAAAACACCGCCTCATTCCTTACGATTGCTTCTTATTGGCCATGATAACATCCGGTTTGCGCTTTGTCAATTCGGTGGCAGGGAGACCGTGCCGCAAAGCCAACTGGTAAAAAACGGAAACGCGCGGCGGATTATGCAAAACGCCTTCTCGCTAAGAGAAGGCGTTTTGCGCGGAACAAATTGTAAAAGTAAGGAAGAATAAAGCGGATAAAAACAAGAATCGATAAGGTAATCATAAATAGAGCCTCACATGCAGCCTTATCAGTTTGGAGCGGTAGATCATTAGAAATATTTTGATTGTGCATATGCTTCGGGAAAGAGAAGCATATTATCCATTGCTGTCGGAGTCCTCTCCTTTTGACAGGTCGATCATTTCCGAAGTGGAGAACAAAATTCCGTTTTCCATCTGAACTACGCCGGCGCCTGGGTTTTCGTAGGGATCCAAAACCGGCTTCTTTTGGTTTTCCTTCCCTTCCGTTTGAAATTTTCCCGACCCATCCACAATGGGATACCGGGTAAAAGGGGAAAAGGTTCCTTTTTTAAGCGCATATTTTTCGATTATAATTTGGGGAATGGGAATGTATGCACTTCCTGTGTCCAGATATAGATCTTCCATAATCCCTCCGCCCTTGCGGGCGCCGCCGGGAAAAATCCCGGGGCTGTTTTGCTTTTTGTCTCCATCGCGAATTTGTTTGGCTTTTCTATTTTTGATGATCACAATCCCGATTATGCGGAAGAAAAACGGTTTTTCATTCCATCTGTTTGGGAATGGCTGTATACTGGAAGCAAAGGAGTAGGATGATCCATGATTGATGTTTGCTTACTTGGCTGCGGAGGGATGATGCCCCTGCCGGACCGGAGACTTACGGCGCTTCTCATCCGGGTTTCCGGGAAGATGGTTTTGCTGGACTGCGGGGAGGGAACGCAGGTTGGGCTTCAACTGGCGGGATGGGGGCTTTCCTCTTTGGAGGCCGTTTGCTTTACCCACTATCATGCGGACCATATTGCCGGCTTGCCCGGCCTATTGGCTACTCTGGGAAACAGCGGAAAAAAAACGCCTCTTTGCCTTTACGGTCCGCCGGGCCTGTTTTCGGTAATGCGGGGACTTTCCGTCCTTGTCCCTCCGCTGCCGTTTGAAACCTATCTGGTAGAGGGGCCGGATTCTCGGAAAGGAACAATCAGAATCGGAGAAGCGAAATTATCCAGCATTCCGGCGGATCACACGGCGCCCTGCTTTTCCTACCGGCTGCAACTGGACCGGGCGGGAAAATTCGACGAAAAAAGGGCGCTGAAGCAAGAAATTCCCCAATGCCTTTGGAAACGACTGCAAAAAGGGGAAAGCATCCAATGGAACGGCAGGCGGATAGAGTCTCAGATGGTGCTGGGGCCTCGCCGGAAAGGGCTGAAGCTTTGCTATTGCACCGATACGAGGCCTACGGAGGAATTTCTCCGCTTTTGCCGGGCGTCCGACCTTTTGATCTGTGAAGGAATGTACGGCCAGGAAGAGAAACGTCCAGATGCCATTCGGAAAAAGCACATGACTTTTTCCGAGGCGGCGGCTCTTGCCCGGGACAGCGGATCCAAAGAGCTTTGGCTGACCCATTACAGCCCGTCGATCAAAGATCCGTTTGTGTTTTTGGATCTTGCAAGGGATATTTTTCCCAACGCCCAGGCGGGGGAAGATCTTAAGAAAAAGACCTTGTTTTTTGCATAGGCCAACCACTGCCCATGAAAAGAGCCGCCTTATTAAGGAAGGCGGCTCTTTTTTGCATTCAATGCTCATGTTTCCAGTCCGGCAAAACGGTTTTTGCCATATACTTATGGAAAAACCATTCAAATCCGGCGAGGACGACGGCGCTGATCAGGGCGGCCGCGATGTGGATGCCGCCATAACCCGCTGCAAAGTTAAACAGATAAATAATGACGAATGAGATCACCGCATCCGATAGGGTGGAAACCGTATTGTTGCTGGCGGGCAAGATCAAAAGGTCCACAATCAGATACGCAAGGATGGTCGTCACAAGGGAAATGGTTAGAATGCGGCCGAAGCCCAAGGCGGTTAAGATACCCAAAATGATTTCCAAAAGAATGGCGGTAATGATAAATTTGAAAACCATTGCAATCAAATGTTTCATTGAATCAATCCTTTGTCCTTTATTTTGTCAGTTTGAACGATTCCTAATTTCCCTATTAAGCTTTGCAAATCCGCAAATTATATGCATTAGGCTTAGAATACACCGTGGGATTTGTCGTGCAAATTGCCCGGACGCACCTTTTCCATCAAACGGAAAGCGATGGCGCGCTTCTGAAAAAAGGATTGCGCCACATATGCCAATATCTTGCAATCAGCGAAGCAAATCAAGATAACGATATTTTCTTCTGCTCGGCAGCTTTTCCAAATTCTTCTCTTTTAGTTCAATAAAGCTTAAATTAATCAATCCAGTATCCATTTTATTTTTGATATGGAATGTCCTAGTCTAATGAAAAAATTGATTTGTCAAATCTTTTCCTGTGTGTGTTACGCCTTTTTCCGACTCTGCTTTTGTTTTAGGAAACTGTTTCGGCAGGTTCCTGCGCTGTTTTTGTTTTATATGCGCCTAGCGTAACCTGGCTGATTTTCCAGGCGCCGCCGGATTTTACCACTTCAACCATTACCGGCCGTTTCGCGGCGGCGCCTCCGGTTTGCTCCGTACTGGTGAGTTCGATGACGCTGCCTTGTACCGTATATGTTTTTTGAGCGGAATGATAAGTAAGGGCCGCAATTTCAATATGGTCCGGCCAAGGGCTGGATGTCTCGCGCCCGGGGGCTGAGGAAGGATTGCTCAGCCATTGATTCAGAAGGCCGTCTGTAACATAAGGGCCGTAATTTTCTTGGATGCTTTTCTTCAGCGTATCGGCGGGGGACAGCAGGGAAACCAGTTGAAGCTTTTTGCCGAATGTTTCCACCAGGGTGGAAACGGCGTTTTCATCCGCTTGGGCCGTCTGAGCCGGATCCTGTGCCGAAGCCGTACCCGCGGCGGCGGTCTGCGTCCCTGCCTGGGACTGGCAGCCAAACAGGGAAACGCTCAGCAGCAGGGCAAAACAAAACGACATCACTTTTTTCATAAACCTTCTCCTCTATCCATAAATATATCTTGCTTGGAACATCAAAAAGGGATGTTCTTTGGAATCAGACGAGCCGCCTGCCCATTTGGTTTCATTCCCAGCCAAATTTTTGAAAAAATCAAAAGTCTGAATGGGAAAATGCAATAGCGCCGGAAAGAAAAAAACAGCCGGATCCCGGCTGTGCCTTTGGCAGGTAGGGGCCTGCCGGGCATAGAAAATTTTTTACAAAAACGGATGCAGAATGAAAATGGTAACATTCTGCATCCGCTGGTCTACATGCTTCCCCAAAAACGTTCGCTGCATAACGCTGAGGGAAGATGAAAAGAGGATTTGTCTGCAAAGCAGACAATGTCAATGAGAAAGGTAAATGATTTATGTACACGGCGCCAGCGGCGCCGGGGACGAAAAAGGAAGTCTTCTTTTTCGCTTACCCTGTGCGGTGATGCGGCTCACCGCACAGGGTAAAAGGAAATGGGGAGTTATGCAAGTTAGTTCAGTTAAACTTTTCTGGTTCAAAATATTTAGCATGCTAATTGCTTGCAGATTTAGTGTACCATCCCCTATGGTTTTTGTCAACCCCTTTTAATATAAAATGCAATAAAATATTGCCATTTAACCGGGAATCATTTGTAAAAAGTGAACCCAAAAAACAAAAAAGGAAAACGGCTGAACCTCTGGGATGTATGCTAAAGGGAGGAAAAAGGTCTTCCCTTACTAAAACAATGAAAACCGGGCAAAACCGAATTGCTTGCAAAGCTTCGGCGGCTTTGCGGAAAGAGGGTGATCAATATGTGATGCGTTGGGGACGAAATAATTTCAAGTTTATAGAGCGCTTTCTTTCGCCTGTTTCGGTTCCTGTTCAGGTTCTTTGTACCGGGTAAAGAATACCAGTATGACCGACACCGCCGTGAGGGGCAGCAATATCATGGCCGACAAGGTATAGTTGCCGCCTGCGGCTTTGACCAGATAACCGAACGACAGGCTGGCCAAAAACATGCCCGCATTTTGGAACAGAACGGCGACACCGTTGCTTGGGGCCAGCCAGTCCATGGACGGCACCAGTTTGCCGAGGGAGGAGAACATCAAGCTGGGGGTAGCGGCTCCAATCAAGCCGAGTATGGCCGCTCCCGCCACAATCAGGGGAACGGACTTTGAGAACATAAGCGTCGCGCCCGCTCCGCCGCAAAGCAAAGAGAGGGCATACAGCCATTTGTGTCCAAAGCGGTCGGTCAGGCGGCCCAGCACGGGCGAGCCGATCAGACAGAAAATCATGGGCAGCGAGGCGACGAAAGACGCCTGCCGCAAAGACAGGAGTCCTGATCCGGTGGCATAGCCAGGGAAAAAGGTTACTACTGCCATCAGGCTGAAATTGTAAACCAGAAAGCCTACCGATGGGAAAAGCAGGTTTTTGTTTTTGACAGCGTCCCGCAGGCGGATGTTTTCCGCCTGCGCCGCGCGGGGCGATGGCGCGGCATCCCAACTGTGAAAACCGAACAATAAAATCACCAGCGCCGCCACGACAAACAGGGCGTATCCCCACCACACGCTCCGCCAGCCGGTATGGATGAACAAGGCCGGGGCGGTATTGAAAGCCAATATCTGCCCGGTGGAAATCCATACCCCGCAAATCCCCATCACCAGACCAATCTTGGAAGGGGTGCTGTACATCGCGGCAGCCACGGGAATGGCCACGCTCATCAAAAGAAATCCAAAGCCTTCCATACTGCGGCTGACCAGCAAAAATGCCCCGTTGGGCGATATCGCCCCCAGTACGGAGCCAGCCACCACCACGGCGCCGGAAAGGAGCATTACCCATTTCATGCGCATGCGCTGAATCAACAGACTTGCCGGCGCGGCAAATACCAGGCATACCAAAGTGAAAACGGACATGAGCCACGGCGCGGCGGCAGCGGAAAAGCCCAGTTCATTGGCAATGGCGTCCATCAGCGGCGGCACCTTAAACTGATGGAGCGAGACGGACGTACCCATGAGCAGTAATAAAAAAGCAACCAGGACCGGCGGCTGGTATTCCCTTTTTTCCCGCGCAAGTGCGTTTGTGCTTGTTGATTTCATATCCAACATCCTTTCTTCCGTCCGTTGTTCTTTCTGTTTGGCTCCCAAACAAACGTT
>JAQVYO010000211.1 GCA_028708585.1 Oscillospiraceae bacterium | reverse complement strand
TAGAACACCTGCCACAACGGCAGCGCAGGCCCCTGTTCCACATGCTCTGGTTTCTCCGGATCCGCGCTCCCATACCCGCATACTCAGTGTTTCCCGATCTTCAATATGTACAAATTCTGTGTTGGTCCGGCAGGGAAACAGGGGATGGCGCTCAAATTTTGGTCCAATCCTCTCCAACGGAAGACCGGCAATATCCGAGAGAAAGGTAACGGCATGCGGATTGCCCATGGATACGCAGGTGACCAAGTAGATCGTATCCTCCACCGTTACCGGCTGAGAGAGAAAACGCGTCCCCGCAGCTGCCACCGGAATCTTTTCCGGCTCCAGCACAGGTTCGCCCATATCAACTGTGACTTGATCTACCCGTCCCTGCTCCACGGAGAGAAAAAGCGTTTTGAGTCCGGCTAAGGTCTCAATTGTTAGCTGGACCTTTTTTGTGAGACCCTTGTCATATACATACTTTCCAACGCAGCGGATACCGTTTCCGCACATCTCCCCCCGGGACCCGTCCGCATTGTACATATCCATCCGAAAATCGCCCGTTTCAGACGGTCGAATCAGGATAATCCCATCAGCGCCTACGCCAACATGCGGGCGGGAAAGCCGGACGGCAAGCTCTTCCGGATGGTTCAGCGGTGTTTCAAGACAATTGAAATAGATATAATCGTTCCCCAGGCCATGCATCTTCGTAAATTTCAATGAGGTGCTCTCCTTTCTAAAAAAACCGCATTCATTTATAAATTTTATAAATATGGTATGCGGGTTCGGTTTCGCAGCGGCCATTGGCGGGAAAACCGGTATAGAGCAGGTTGAAAGGATAGAGAAACGTCTTGCAATAAGAGTTTTTCCGGCGCCAAGTAAACGCCGGAAAAAGAAAATGCATGGATATTAATATTGCAACATTCGGCTGACTGCACACTTTTATGGAGCATATTATAGTACAAAACAATTTTTATGTCAAATGAATCAAGGAATAAAATGTCTTTTAAACGGGATGAATCAAGTAAAATTTTTATAAAGAGATTTGAGCACAGCGCTGCTTTCCTCTAAAATCAAGCTTGTACGCTGCTCTTCCCCGTTTTCGATTGGAGGCCTTCCCTTGCGTAATGGTGCTTTGTGGCGGTAAAATGAGTCGGGAAGCGCTGCTCTATTTACTACTTTATAATACAAGGAGACTAAGACAATGAGTTTTGTATTCTGCAAACTGGAAATTTATATTCCAGAAACGCATTTTGCGGCTTTACAGAAAGCCCTGCGGCAGGTGGATGCGGGGCATGTTGGAAATTACGACAGCTGCCTTAATTATCAGGCGTCGTTTGGGTGTTGGCGGCCCCTTGCGGGGAGCAGCCCATATAAGGGAACGGTCGGCCAGCTGTGTATGGAGAAAGAATATAAGGTGGAAGTAATCTGCCGGATGGAAGATGTGGAGAAAACCATCAAAGCCGTTAAAGCCGTGCATCCCTTTGAGACACCGGTTATCAATGTACTGCCCCTTTATCGAACTGGTTTTTGAACTGATGGGCCAAAAAGCGAAACCTCCATGGCCAAAAAAGAATCTGGCTGTGGAGGTTTCGTTTTTTGTGTTAATTAAGGCCTTTGGAGTGGCATTCCAGTTCTTAGGCTTCAAAAGAATTAATGAAAAAACAGAACGATAAAGAGTAATGTCAGCGTGCTGGTCAGCTTAATGAGAACGTGGAGCGAAGGTCCGGCGGTATCTTTGAACGGATCGCCAACGGTATCGCCAACAACACTGGCTTTGTGCGCATCGGAACCTTTGCCTTCAAAATTGCCAAGCTCAATAAATTTCTTTGCATTATCCCATGCGCCGCCGCTGTTGTTTAAGAAGAGTGCGACAACCACACCCACAATCGTACAGACCAGCAGATATGCGGCAGCGGCTTCCCTGCCAAGGATGACACCCACCAAAATGGGTACGCAGACGACAATGAGGCCAGGCAGAATCATTTCATGAAGGGCGCCTTTTGTTACGATGTCAACACATTTTGCATAATCCGGCTTTGCCTTACCTTCCATAATTCCCACGATTTCCTTAAATTGGCGTCTTACCTCTACAATCACATACTGTGCGGCCTTGCTAACGGCGCGGATGGCCGTGGAACTGAAGAGAAATACGACCATTGCCGCGATAAATGCCGCGATAAAGACGGGAGGTTTACCGATATCCACCGCAAACCAAGAATTTGAGGGCATATTCAGCACCTTTTTCACTTCGTCCAAGTAGGCGGCAAACAACAAAAAAGTCGCAAGAGAAGCGGAGCCGACGGCATACCCTTTGGTCAGGGCCTTTGTGGTGTTCCCACATGCATCCAGTTTATCCGTGGTATTTCTGACCGCTTCCGGAGCGTTGGACATTTCGATAATACCGCCGGCATTGTCCGTAATAGGCCCGAATGCGTCCATGGCAAGAACATACGTGCAGGTGGAAAGCATGCCCATAGTTGCAATTGCCGTTCCATAAGTTCCGGCGCTGGCGATGGATCCGCCGAAAGCGGCGTTCCCCAGCTCATAAGCCACAAAAATGGCAGCGCAGATAAAGAGCACAGGGAGCGCGGTGGATTCCATGCCGACCGAAATGCCGGTAATGATGTTGGTAGCTGGGCCGGTCTGGCTGGCTTTG
>JAQVYO010000045.1 GCA_028708585.1 Oscillospiraceae bacterium | reverse complement strand
CCACCGCTTGTTTCACCTGCAGCGGCGTATATTCGTAAATAGGAAGCCCGCATTTCTCCGCGGTCAGCAAAATCACACCCCTGCCATGCGCCACTGAAATTCCAGTTTTCACGTTGGTATTGAAAAACAGCTCTTCCACCGCCATCTCATCGGGATGAAACTGCGCAATCAGCGTCTCCAGATCCTCCGCAATCTGCAAAAGCCTTGTAGACAGGGGCAGTTCCGCAGGTGTTGTGACGGTCCCATATTGCAGCACGGCCTGCCTTTGCTTATCCACGGATAGAAATCCAAATCCTACCGTGGCGATTCCCGGGTCCACCCCCATGATAATCACAAATTCCGCTCCTTCCAGCGCAATAAACAATGAAGCTTCTTTCCTTTATTGTACATGCCGGACCTCAAAAAGGCAATAAGTTTTCCAAAATCCCTATCCGTCCCCGCAACTCGGAAACGACAAACGCTCTTGTTTTTTTCTCTTTTCCCCTTATAATATCAAGTATGAAATAAAAAGGAAGTGTTTTCGCATGCTTAAAACCATCCATGCCGCCGGTGCCCCCGCCGCCATCGGACCGTACTCCCACGCCGTTCTGGCAGGGGAACTTTTGTTTGCTTCAGGCCAGATCGGACTTGTTCCGGAATCCAGCGTTTTAGCCGGAGAGGATGTCGAATCTCAAACCCATCAGGTTTTTCAAAATGTAAAGGCAATTTTAAGCGCTGCGGGACTTACGCTGGGCAACGTGGTGAAAACTACTGTTTTTCTTACAGATCTCAAAAATTTTCCTTTGGTAAACGAAATCTATGCCAGCTATTTCCCTCAGAATCCGCCCGCCCGTTCCTGTGTACAAGTGGCCGCCCTTCCCGCCAATGCAAAAATCGAAATGGAAATTATAGCAAAGGTATAAAAATAAAGAATCACGACCAAACCCGCGCCGGCTATGAGCCGCGCGCGGGTTTGGTCGTTTAAAAAGGAACTCCGTTTTCCCAGAGCGAACTACGCCCTTGGATGCGCTTTATTGTATACGGACTTGAGATGCTGGTTAACTACTCTGGTGTAGATCTGTGTAGAAGAAATATCGGCATGCCCCAACATTTCCTGGATCGATCGGAGATCCGCGCCGTTTTCCAGCAAATGCGCGGCAAACGAATGCCGTAGGGTATGCGGGGTAATGTCCTTTTGAATATGCGCCTTTTCCTGGTAATGCTTTATAATCTTCCAAAATCCCTGTCGGCTCATGCGTTCCCCGTTCATATTTACAAAAAGTGCTTGTTCGTCCGCCACCGCAACCATACACGGCCGGATATCCCGGACATATTCGGAAAGCGCCTTAACGGCGGCAGGGTACAAAGGAATATTACGCACTTTTTTCCTGCCGGCACAGCGCAGCAGCGAGGCGCTTAAATTCAAATCATCCACATTCAGGTTAATCAGCTCACCCACGCGAATGCCAGTGGCATATAAAAGTTCCAGCATAGCGCGGTCCCGGTATCCTTTCAAGTCAATGCACTGAGGCTGCTCCAAAAGAAGTTCTACCTCTTTGCTGGTCAGGATCTCGGGTAAATGCCGCTCCACCTTCGCCGGAGCAACTTCCCGGGCCGGATTACTCAAGATAACTCCCTCGCGCTGCAAATAGCTGTAAAAACATTTGAGGGATGATAACGTCCTCATAACAGTTGCTGCGGATTTTCCGCGATTGGCCAAAAATCCAGTGTAAAGGTCAACCGTTTTTGAGGAAATGACGGCCAAATCCTGACCCTCATTTTGCAAATACCGGGCAAATTGTTTCACATCACGCAGATAAGAAGAGCGGGTATTGGCTGCGACCTTTTTTTCGGTTGTCAAATAATTATCAAACGCTTTTAAATAATCCATCTTATACTTCTTTCCATAATGGAGTCAGGAAAGGAATGGTTGAACGTTCCTTTTCGCTCAGCTTCCCTGCAACAAAACGCTGGCCAAAAGTCCTAAAATTTTGGGGGCCAGAAGACATTCGTATAATGTAATCAGCAACAGTGCCCCGGCACAAACGCCAAAGGCAGGCAGACAGCCCCGCATCGTTATCTTTCCTGTCGGCCGCAGCATCAAAATACCCAGTAAAAACATACACGGTATGACCACAAGTCCAGCCGGAAGAAATACGCCGGCCGCCATTAAAAGGCCGCGCCCTCCAAACATACAGACGAAGGAAGAAACGGCAAAGGAAAGGAAAAATCCCCGTACAGCGAAAACAATGGGCACCATTACCGCGCCTGCCGAGGTAACCCCCAATACCACGCAGGCAACTGGATACCTAAAATTTTCCCATAAGACGGGAAAAATCCCGGGAGAATTTGCTTCCCCTGTATGCACCGCCGTTAAATATCCTTTAATATATGAAGAAAGGCTGTCATTTGCCCCTCCGCCCACGCGGGAGGCCAGTAAGCATCCCAAGAGCCCGCCAACCAGAAAAAAACCCGCCAGAAGAAACAATGCGCCGCTGCGCTCTTCGCTGGGAACCGCTCGATTTTGCACTGCAACTTTTCGCCCGTTCATTTGTCCCACCTCTCAAGACAAGGTATGAATGGGGAGGACAAATTATGTTATTCCAAACGGAAACCCACCAGAAAAGCGGAACGCTGTCAAACCACCTTGGGAAGAGATATCTCGCCGCCATAAATATCGCTCATAGAATGCACTTGCTGTTTTCAGAAGCGATAAAAGAAAAGGCCTTCTTTTTGACAACCAAATTTTCAGCGCCAAGAAAAACGCCTGCAAATCCGGCAAAAGGCAAGCCTCTTCCATATAAACAACGTTTCTTAAAATACGCAAAAGCCGGACAATAGATTATTGGCCCAATTCATTGGCCCGCTTCGTGCAGCGGTTCATTGCCTCGGCTATCATGCCATCAAACTCCATCTCATCAAACGCAGAAAGCGCCGCCAGCGTCGTCCCTCCGGGAGAGCACACCTGATCGATCCATTCTTTCAGCGTCTTATCTCCGGACAGCAGTAATTTGGAGGCTCCTTCCATAGATTTCGCGGTGAGAGTCAAAGCACTCTCCGGGTCGATTCCCTGCTCCTTGGCCCAATTTACCATAGCGTTTGCCATACGGAAAAAATATGCCGGGCTGGATCCGTTGACCGCAATAATCTCGTTCATTGTTTTTTCGTGCATCAACACCGTGGTTCCAGAAGCGTCAAAAATGGACACCACCGCCTGAAACAGAGGATCCGGCGTTCCATACGGATAAGTAATGGCAGTTGCGCCATAGCCCGCCAGAAGCGGCATATTGGGCATTGCCCGAACCAAAAACACATCAGGACCCAGGCGGTCCCTTAAATATTCTCTGGAAACACCGGCCGCTATAGACACAACGCATTTTCCCTCTGCGGCAAGACCGATATTCTTTATAACCTCTTCCATGGATTGAGGCTTGACCGCTAAAATAATAACGTCGGATTCCAGCACCACTTTAAGGTTATCGGTTGTAACCTGAATACCCTTTTCCTTCCACGTCTCCAATTTGGATTCGCTTCGGTTGGACACGATAATATCATCCACCGGAAAAATCCTTTTCTCCAGCACGCCATTGAGAATCGCGGATGCCATATTCCCGGCGCCGATAATGCCTAGACGTGTATCGTACAAAGCGTTTCACTCCCTTACTTGTTCCGATTGAAATTTAAAATGTTTTATTACTATAATCCATTTTAAATTATTTCGCAACCCGCAGAAAGAAAAATCAAATAGAAAAATCAAATTTTGTATATTCTCTACAAATATTATGTAAACGTGATTATGTAAACTTCGCAAGCAAAAAACGGCCCCGGAGCGGACCGGGGCTGAATCTTCTGCAATATTTTGCGTTTTCACGCGTGATCACCCACAATATTTAGATAGGCGAATGGTTTCCGGCAATTACTTTCTGTATACCTTTACTTTTCTCCGCCGGGGCCTGGCGCCAATAATTCCGGCGAGTCCTCCGCCGGCCAAGCTTCCGCAGAAAAGCCCCAATCCGCCCTCCGCCGGAGATATACTCGGGAAAAACAAGCCCCCCGCCATCAGCAGAAAGAGAAAGAACACCACCCCCGTTCCAAGGCCGATCAGCAGCATGCGGCCCATTCTCCCCCGCAGTGCGAAAAGGCCTCCGCAAAGGCCGCCCAAAAAACAGCCGGCCAGGCAGAGATGATACAACATGGAAGCGGGCAAACGACCAGCGGACACCGCCCAGGCGCAAACGCCCAAAAAGAGCAAGCAGACAAGAAGTCCCGCCGCACTCCCGGTAACGATACGTAAAAAGCCGCCGATCAACTTCGCTCCCTGCTCTTCCTGATTCTTATGCATTCAGAAGCCCCCCTTGCGCACTGTAATCTTTTACTCTATTCTTATGCGTTCGGAGCCATCCCCATGCCATATTTTGCAAAAGAGAGCGCTCTTCCCGGGGCTTCAGCCCACATTTGGAAGAGCGCTCATAATATGGAACCTTACTCTGCTTTTTCCTGTTTCTCCTGCTCTTTACTGTCCTGCTTTTTTTGCTGTTTTCGTTCCGGAAGTACTTCCTTATCGCTTTTACTCGTATTTTGCTGGTTTTCGGCAGCCTGAACGCCAATGGAACCAATCGCCCACTTGGCAAACTGAAGACGCACCCGGTCGGCGCCGGTTTCAATAACGATCATATTATCTTTTGTATAGACCACTGTTCCCACTATACCTCCAATGGTCGTAATCTCAACCCCGGGAACCAAGTTGTTGCGCATTTCCTCCAAAGCTTTTTTTTTCTTTCTTTCCGGACGGATCAGAATAAAATAGAAAACCGCAATCATGGCGACGCCGAACAGCAGAGTTGAAAAACCTTCCATATGCTGTAAACCCTCCAATTTTTTATATTAAAAATTATTTTTCACAAAACAAGCGCTTTTGCTTTGTCACCTCGTGTCCATTCTATTGAAATGCAAAGAACCCGCGCAAGTTCACCTTATCCTATTCGTTCGCTTTAGGCAGCCCGCAAAAGCGGCCCGCGCAACAAAGATGTCCTCATTATACTGACGCAATAGCAGAAAAGCAAGGCTTTTTTACAAAAATTATCCCATCGTTTCAGATTTCATCCATGATTTTTGGATTAAAGCTTCCGGTCCAGCCGTTCTATGTTGCGTTTATAAAAGGAATCAAATGTACCTTCATCCAGCGCAGCACGGATTTTTTTCATCAGAGTATTGTAAAAATACAAATTGTGGGCAACCGCAAGGCGCAAAGCCAAAATTTCTCCCGCTTTAAACAGATGGCGCAAATAGGCGCGGGAATAGCGCCTGCAGACAGGGCAGTCGCACTCCTTGTCAACCGGCTCTTCATCCAACTTATATTTTTCATTTTTGATATTGATGGAGCCTTCCCAGGTAAACAGCTTTCCATGGCGTGCATTGCGCGCAGGCATCACACAATCAAACAAGTCAACGCCACGGGCAACCCCTTCCAAAATATTCGCCGGCGTGCCGACGCCCATTAAATAGCGTGGCTTTTTCTTTGGCATATAAGGCTCCACCGCTTCAATGATCTCGTACATAACGCTGGTTTCTTCTCCAACCGCCAGTCCGCCAATGGCGTATCCATCCAGTTCCAACTGGGCAATTTCCCGCATGTTTTTCACGCGTAAATCAGAATAGACACCACCCTGATTGATTCCAAACAGCTGCTGCTCCGGATTCAGCGACTGGGGCAAATTCTTCAGCCGCCGCCATTCCTGCCGGCATCGAGCCAGCCAGCGCACCGTCCGTGCGCTGGACGCTTCTACATAGTCCCGTTCAGACGGGTTTGCAACGCACTCGTCAAAAGCCATGGCCACATCCGAGCCCAGATTCCACTGAATTTCCATACTTCGTTCCGGAGACAAAAAAATCCTTGCTCCGTCAATATGCGAGGCAAAAAGGACCCCCTCTTCGGTCAGTTTTCGCAGGCCGGATAGGGAAAATACCTGAAATCCGCCGCTGTCTGTCAAAATCGGACCATCCCAGTCCATAAATTGGTGAAGCCCGCCCATGGTCCGAATCACATCATCCCCAGGACGCAGGTATAAATGATAGGTATTCGCAAGGAAAATTTGGCAGCCAAGCGCTTTTAAGTCCCGGGCACTCAAGCCGCCTTTAATGGCAGCTTGAGTGCCTACGTTCATAAAAGCCGGCGTTTGCGCCGTTCCGTGCGCGCTGGTAAAAATACCCCTTCGAGCATGTCCTTCCTCTTTACACAGTTCAAACATGAACATTCTCCTTTTTTCCATCCGATCGCTTTATTCTACCCACGGACGAAGCTTCCGTCAAGCAGAGACCGTTTCCCCGAAAGCGGGTTTATGGAACATGCTGAAACCCTTTCACGAAAGGAACATGGCATCCCCAAAAGAGAAGAACCGGTACCGCAGCTTCACCGCTTCTTTGTAAGCCGCCAGGACATGCTCCCGTCCAGCCAGCGCTGACACCAGCATAATCAGCGTACTCTCCGGCAGATGAAAATTGGTAACCAGAGCATCCATTGCCTTAAATCGATAGCCGGGATAAATGAAAATATTCGTCCACCCGGACTGCGCCTCCATATGTCCGTCCGGAGCGGCGAAAGTTTCCAGCGTGCGGCAGGACGTAGTCCCCACGCAGATGATCCGCCCCCCGTCTTCCCTGGCGTGATTGATCTGGCCGGCCGCTTTTTCGGGCAGTTTGCAGAATTCCGCATGCATTTCATGCTCTTCGATTTTCTCCGCTTTCACAGGCCGGAAGGTGCCCAGCCCCACATGAAGCGTAATATAGGCCAGTATAATCCCCCTGCTTTCCAAACGGCTCAGCAGTTCCTTTGTAAAATGCAGTCCGGCGGTGGGAGCGGCCGCGGAACCGGTCTCTCTGGAATACACGGTCTGATACCGGCTTGCATCCTCCAGCTCTTCTGTAATATACGGCGGAAGGGGCATTTTCCCCAATCGGTCCAGCAGTTCCAAAAAAATTCCGCTATAAAAAAAGCGCACCAAGCGAGTGCCGTCTGAACTTTCTCCAACAATTTCGCCATTCAAGGCCCCTTCTCCGAAGGATATGCGGGTACCCGGACGAAGCCTTCGGCCAGGCCTTGCCAGGCATTCCCAGACATTTTCTCCTCGATTTGTCAGCAAAACCAGCTCCACAGCGCCCCCTTCCGGCTCCTTCCGGCCCAAAAGCCGGGCGGGCAGCACCCGGGAATCGTTTAACACCAGGCAATCGCCCGGGCGAAGCAAAGACGGCAGGTCATAAAAATGCATATGACCGATCCTTCCAGTCTTTTTATCCAGCGTGAGAAGCCGGGAACCGTCCCTTCGCGCAATCGGTGTCTGAGCAATCAGCTCCCGGGGCAGATCATAGTAAAAATCACTTGTTTTCATCATGAGCCATGTTCCATTCCTATTGACAATTTTATTTAAACTTTTATTTCTTAACGCATATGATAAATACGAATGGGGCGAATTTTGCCTTGGGCCAAAACTTCCCTCAGCTAATTGTAACATTGGTGTAGTAAAATTTCAAAATCTTGTCATAGGTATAGCCCTGTTTGGCCATGCAGTATGCTCCCCACTGGCTCATACCTAAATTATGTCCCCATCCGCTGCCGCTAATCGTAAATGTGGAATTTGTGGTGGATGCCGTGGTGTCCGATGAGGATGAGGGTGAAAGCTGCTGGACCCCGTCCCCGGTAATGACATAATTGCCGCTTGAGCCGATCTGTCCGGCCGCTCCGGTCCCGTCAAGGGCATAAACGCCGTTTAAAGAAGAAAGTGTGCCGCCGCCTGGATTCACATAATAAACGCTGCCGCCGGTTCCCTCTTCGCTTCCGGAGTAAATTTTATATCGGTAGCTTCTGAGGCTCTTTCCTGCCGTGCTGAATATACTGGTCAAATTGGTGCGGGAAAACGAATAGGTCTTTCCATTACTATCCACAAACGTTACAGTTTTCGGGTTTCCCGTGGGGGTATATTCCGATATGTATACATTTACCACGTTGCCGCACGCGTATCCTTTAGATTGCAGCCTTGCCGTTAATTCCGCGCTGGTATAGGTCACGTTCCAATAATAAGAGGAAATACTTCCGGCGATATAGGATTCAAAGGGATCAACGACTCCTTTCAAATAAGGGAGATCTGATCCCCAGATGTTCTTTACATCCTCAGTAGCTCCGCCATCACAGGAATGGTACACTGTCTCGGCAATTTCGTCTCCATACCGCACATAAAGTCCAGCGGTATCGTCCACAGCCTGATCACTGCTCTCGGAATTGCTCCCCACGCCGCGATAAACCTGGCAGTCAGTTGTATTACACAAATCAAACCCCAGCGATTGATGTTTCCAATAATTGCAGGCTGCATAGCTCCGGGCACAGACGGCCTGGGCTTTCAAAGCTTCCCGCGGCCATGAGCTACTCATTTCATAGGGCAGGATTCCTTTGACATAATCCTCCATGGGGACTACATTAATCACGGTCAGATCACCGCCGGACAGCCTTTTATACTGAAAATTGCCATAGTAGCGGTACCCTTTAAACCAGGTAATGGCTTTCACGTCATTGTTTTTCCCCGGCATCACAACCAGCGAATTCTTCCCATTTCCATCAAATTGAAACAGGATCGCGGTCGTCTTGGTCTGCGTAACGGTAATGGCGGTTTCACTTCCTCCCACCACTTCCGCATTGGAAATGCCAAGGCTTTTCATGGCGGCGCCGGCGGCTGCTGAAGTGGTATAACTGCCGACCCTGGCCCGGTATGCGCCTCCAATCCAGGCGGGAAAGCCTCCGCTATACATTTTGGCGGCACTGGACGCGGCGGAATAACTGCCGTATACGGTATTCAGCTGAATGTGGTAAGCGCCCACTGTGGAATAGGAGCCGGAAGGGGCATAGGTATAATAGGTTGTCCCGCTGAGATAAATATTGGAGTTTTTCAACATGGAAATCTGTGTCTGAGCTGTGGAGGCGACTTCCGTAAAATGATAGGAGTCATCGTAATAACCAAACCGATATCCGCTGCCATGTCCTGTATTATTTTCCAAATTAGCGGTGGAAAGCGCGCTGCTTCCGTAATACAGACCAATCCGGATATATGAACTGCTGTCGCTCAGCGCCAGCCCGCGAACCGGTATGGAGAGAAACGCGGCAATCCCTGCAAAAGCAGCCAAAATATGTATCCATTTCTTTCCCATTGATAAAGCTCCATTTCTTTTTCTTTGTTTTACCTTTTTTCTTTTCTTGACAGGGGGATATTGATGTGATAACATGGGCGATAATTAAAATATGATAATGTCCTGTGCAGGATAGAGGCGCGGTTTTCATCAGTAGCGCGGCGAGGGCTCCGAGCGCCCTGTGACCCGGCTGGCAAAAGGGAAAACCGCCGAAGGGAGCGTGCTGTCGGAAGCAGCTTAACTGGTCGCCGGGTGAACAACCCGCCGATTGTCATCAAAAGCTTTTGGTGGAGAGCTGTCTGCTTAGGTAATACTTGCCGCAGAAGGGAATTCATCCCTGTCCGACATTATATTACAAAATCAGCCGGTTTTTCAACCCGCTGATTTATTTTTTTCTGGCCCGAACCCTCTTTCAGAATCCAACTCTCCATAAAATATAAAAGCTCCCGGGTGAAAAGCGCTCACACAATTTCAGTCTGATCATTTTTTCGCCCGCCGCATAAAATAAATTGGGCGGCTTTTTGTCCGCCTCGCTTGGAGGTCATTTCAGATGAGAAAATACAAAGTAGGTATCGTCGGCGGCACAGGCATGGTTGGACAGCGGTTTGTAACCCTCATGGAAAATCACCCTTGGTTTGAGCTTACCGCCATTGCCGCCAGCGGCCGTTCCGCCGGAAAACCCTATAGGGAAGCCGTAGCCCATCGTTGGAAAATGAAAACTCCCATCCCTTCGATGGCGCTGAACATCAAGGTTATGGACGCCGCAACCGACCTGAAAAAGCTGGCTGACTGCGTGGATTTCGTTTTCTGCGCCGTGGATATGGAGAAAGAAAGCGTCCGCGCTTTGGAAGAACAGCTGGCAAAATATGAATGCCCGGTGGTATCCAACAACAGCGCCCACCGTTTCACCCCCGACGTTCCCATGGTAGTCCCTGAAATCAACCCGGAGCATCTGGAAGTTATTGCGGCACAGCGCAAGCGCCTTGGCGTCCGCCGGGGGCTGATTGCCGTCAAATCCAACTGCTCTTTGCAAAGCTATGTTCCGGCGCTGCATCCACTGCGCCAATATGGCCTGGAGCGTATTTTGGTCTGCACCTATCAGGCCATTTCCGGCGCCGGAAAGACCTTTGAAACATGGCCGGAAATGGTAGATAATGTCATACCCTACATTGGCGGGGAAGAAGAAAAATCGGAACAGGAGCCGCTGAAACTGTGGGGCAAGCTGGAAAACGGCGTCATTGTTCCTGCCACCTCCCCGTCCATCACCGCCCAATGCATTCGGGTGGCTGTGGCCGACGGACACATGGCGGCAGTCTTCGCCTCCTTTGAAAAAAAGCCGGCTAAAGAGGAAATCTTAGAGATTTGGAAAAATTATAAGGGTCGGGCGCAGGAGCTTGCCCTCCCTTCCGCGCCAAAACAGTTTTTGCATTATTTTACGGAAGACAACCGTCCGCAGACCCGTTTGGACAGAGATTTGGAAAAAGGCATGGCCATTTCCATCGGCCGCCTCCGCGAGGATACCCAGTATGATTATAAATTCGTCTGTCTGTCTCACAACACCCTGCGCGGCGCCGCGGGCGGCGCGGTGCTTCTGGCCGAGCTGCTCTGTGCCGAAGGATACATCGACTGACAACCTGGATGGTCGTACCTTCCGGTCCTGCCGGGCGAAGCCGAAGGACCGCCCTTCTTCCCTTCGCCTCCCAAGCGCTTCAAGAGCGGGAACAGATTGCCTATTCCCAAAAAGTATTAAATCATAAGGAGGTATTTTTATGAGAGAACCTGTATTTACCGGCTCCTGCGTAGCCATCGTCACTCCATTTTTAAAAGACGGCGGCATCGATTTTAAAAAGCTGGCGGAACTCATTGATTTTCAGGTTGCAGCCG
>JAQVYO010000210.1 GCA_028708585.1 Oscillospiraceae bacterium | reverse complement strand
GATGCGGTGGGCGTCCGGGGCATCCGCCTGCGGGAAGGGGACTACGCGGTTGGCGGCGCCAGGGCCAGGCCCAACGGCGCGCTGCTGACCGTCACCGAAAACGGATATGGCAAGCGGACCCTCATTGGAGAATATTTGAGAGGCAGCGAGGGAGAAGCCGAAGATCCGGCGGCAAACGCCGAGGCCGGATTGTATGCCCGCCAGCCCCAGAAGCGAGGCGGTTACGGCCTGATGAATTACTGTATTACGGAAAAAACCGGAAAGGTGGCCGCCGTCAAGGTTGTGGATGAGGACGACGACATCATGGTTATTTCCGACGACGGGACCATTATCCGCATGGCCGCGGGGGACATCAACCTTTACCGAAGAGCCACTCAGGGCGTCATCCTCATGCGGGTGACGGAAGGAGCCAAGGTCATTTCCATCGCCCGGACCGAGCGGGAAGAAGAGGAGGGCGAAGAGGCCGAAGAGCAGGCGTCCGGGCAGGCCGGGGAGCAGAGTCCGGATCCGGAACCTTAATTCGGGCGAAAGAAAGGAATCCGGATGAAATCAGTTACTATTTACACCGACGGGGCCTGCTCCGGAAATCCAGGCCCAGGGGGATGGGGCGCCATTTTGCGCTACAACGGAATGGAAAGAGAGCTGTCCGGCGGCGCTGCGGAGACTACCAACAACCGAATGGAGCTTATGGGCGCCATTTCCGCCCTTGAGGCGCTGAAAGAGCCTTGCGCCGTAGTGCTTTACACCGATTCCCAGTATCTGGTGAACGCGGTGGAGAAAGGCTGGGCCATGCGCTGGCAGAAAAACGGCTGGATGCGCAACAAAAAGGAAAAAGCCTTAAACCCCGACCTATGGGCGCGGCTTCTGGCCCTTCTCGAAAAACACGACGTTTCCTTTCACTGGGTGAAGGGCCACGCCGAAAATGACTATAACAACCGGTGCGACGCCCTGGCCGTTGCCCAGAGCAAGGCCCACGCGGACCGCTGTTAGGGGAATTTCCCCCAAAAGACGTTTTTGGGCCGTAACGGCGGGAAACCTCGCCGTTACGGCCGTTTCGCCCCGCGGTATCAAATTAGGCCGCGGGGCGTTTTCTGTGGAATTGCGGAAATCCGCTTTAGCCGCGTTCCTGCGGCGATTTTGCCAGCAAAAGGCCGCTGCGGGGCGGAAGGGAAAGGGATAAAACCCCGTTTTCCGGGAGATAAACCGCCTGGGTGAGCACATCGTTTGCCGCCTGCCGGTTCCAGGGGAGGCGAAACTTTGCTTCCGCGTCTCCCCGGTTTACCGCCGTTAAAACGCTTTCTCCCTCCAGCGTCCGGGAAAAGCAGAGAAGAGGGCCGCCGGCGGCAAGGTACCGGATGTCTCCCTTTTGCAGGGGCCGAAGCGCGTGCCTGGCCCGGCCCAGGAGGGAAACCCAACGGACAAGCTCCTGGTCCTCCCGGCCCCAGGGAAAGGTACGCCGGTTGAAGGGGTCCTCCAGGCCTTCCATGCCGGCTTCGTCCCCGTAATATACCGTGGGGGAGCCGGGAAAGGAAAAGAGGATCAAAAAAGCCAGCCGGAGCAGGGAAATCCCCCGGCGGCGCCGGTCTTCCGGCAGGCGGAAGACGCTTTTTTCTTCCCTGCTTTTTCCCGCCGCCGCTTCCTCCCCGCCGCCTAGAAGGGTTAAAATTCGGGGGGTGTCGTGGGTGCCCAGAAGGTTCATGGCGCCGTAAAAAGCAAAGGGCGGATAGTGCTCCCGCAGGGTTTCCATCTGGTCCCGGAAGTCGGAGGCGTCTCCGCCTCTCAGATAGGAGAGCAGCGACGCGCGAAAGGGATAATTCATCAATCCGTCCAGATACCCGCCCAGCAGATGCCGCCGCCGGACCCCGTAGCTGATTTTATTAGAGCCGTCTTCCCAAACTTCCCCGATGACGACAGCCTCCTTTTTGGTTTCCCGGGCCGCCCGGTTCAGGCGGCGGACAAAAGCGTCCGGCAGCTCATCCGCCACGTCCAGACGCCAGCCGTCCGCCCCCGCCTTTAAGTAGCGGCGGACGATGCTGTTTTCGTCCCCAATGATATAGCGTTCATAAGAAGGTTCCAGTTCGTTGACCTCCGGAAGGGTGGAAATGCCCCACCAGCTTTCGTATTCGTCCGGCCAGCGCCCAAACCGGTACCAGGGGTAATAGGGGGAGCGTCTGGACTGTGACGCGCCCACATCCGGATAGGAACCGTCTCCATTGAAATAGCGGCTTTGAAAGCCTGTGTGGCTGAACACGCCGTCTAAAATAATTTTCATATCCAAGTCATGGACAGCGGCGCAGAGATGCTCAAAGGCCGGCATATCGCCCAGAAGTGGATCAATGGATTCATAGTCCCCGGTTCCATACCGATGGTTTTCCGCCGCCTCAAAGATGGGGTTTAAATAGAGAGTGTCCACGCCCAGCTTTTTTAAATAAGGAAGCTTTTCCAGGATTCCCGAAAGGCTGCCGCCGAAAAAGTCCCGGTTTACAATGTTTCCTTCCCGGTCGGGGCGGAAATCGGGAACGTCTTCCCAGCTTTCATGCAGCCTGCGGCCGGGGGGCAGGGGATTTTTTGCGGAAAAATCCCGGCCCCGGCAGAACCGGTCTGGAAAAATCTGATAGGTTACGCCCGCGCCGAACCATTGGGGCGCCGCTTTTGAATCGTTGTAAACAGTGAGCTGAAATTC
>JAQVYO010000044.1:6328-11210 GCA_028708585.1 Oscillospiraceae bacterium | reverse complement strand
AAACTGGTTTTAGATCCCGGAGTGGGCTTTGCAAAATCCTATGAGCAAAATCTTCAGATTTTAAACCGCCTGGAAGAATTTTTGTCCTTGGGATATCCTCTTTTGCTGGGCACCTCCCGAAAATCGGTGATCGGCTTGACCCTCCGCCTCCCGGTGGAGGAGAGGGTGGAAGGAACCCTTGTGACAACGGCGCTGGCAGTGATGAAAGGCTGCTCGTTTGTGCGGGTGCATGATATCAAAGAAAACAAACGCGCCATTCAAATGGCGGAGGCGGTCCTGTATGGATAAAATCACAATTGAGAAGCTCCGGGTTTTTGCCTGTCACGGCGTTTTGGAGGAAGAACAAAAAAATGGGCAGTTTTTTTTGGTTTCCGCAGATCTTTTTTTGGATGCGGAACCCGCCGCTCTGGCGGATGATCTCTCCAAAACCGTCGATTACGGCGCGGTGTGTCTTTTTATCAAAGAACGCATGGAAACACATCCTTTCCGGCTCATTGAAACAGCCGCTCATTTTCTTGCTCAGGAAATTCTTCTGGCTTATCCGGCAATTCAAAAAATCAATTTGCGCCTCCATAAGCCGGACGCGCCCATCGGGCTGCCCTTTGAGACCGTTTACATCCAGGTGGAAAAAGGGTGGCACAACGTTTTTCTGAGTGTGGGCAGCAACTTAGGCGACCGGGAATCCGCGATCCAAACAGCTCTTTGGAAACTCCGGGCGCTTCCGGATGTTCAGGTTTTAAAGCAATCCGACTTGATCCAGACGAAGCCTTATGGGTATCAGGAGCAGGGGGATTTTCTAAACGGCTGTGTTTTTTTGAAAACCATTAAAACCCCCAGAGCGCTTTTGCGTACCCTCAATCAAATTGAGGCGGATCTGGGGGTGAACCGGAGCACGAAGATTCACTGGGGGCCAAGGGCCATCGACCTGGACATTCTGCTCTATGATCAGTTGATTTTGGATGAGGAAACCCTCACGATCCCCCACAAAGATATGAAAAACAGGTCCTTTGTTTTAGAACCTCTGTCTCAAATCGCCGGATATGTGCGGCATCCGGTTTTCCACAAGACCATTGGAGAGCTGTGGCAGGAATTGCAGGGGTGTGCCGATCAAGCCGGGGGTTCCAACGGGTAAGCGGGCAAAACAATGAATGAGCCAATTTTTCACGGAGCGGCTGTAAAGCCCAGTCCGCTCTTTATTCCCAAAATCAGACCTTGGACCGGCACGAACCAAAAATAACAGGAAAAGGCCGCGGCCCTTTCCTGTTATTTGATTTCAATCTTTCCTGACCCGCGCCTTGGAGACGGGCGGCGCTTGATTTCCCAAGGAAAAAACGTCCGGACGCACACCGCGTCCGGACGTTTTTCCGGTGGCACGCCTGAAGGGATTCGAACCCCCGACCTTGTGGTTCGTAGCCACACACTCTATCCAGCTGAGCTACAGGCGCATACTGTTTGCCGTCTCCACGCAAAAAAAGCGATTCGTTTCGTTCTTTACAAAAGACAGCTTTTATATTCTAGCACAGCCCAATTTAAATTGCAAGTGGGAAAGCCAATTTTTTAGGACATTTACAAAAAATCAGGGCCGGCTGAGGGCCTCCGATTGTCGCAGCAAGGCAGCGGGAAAGGGCTTGCCGCCCGCTCTTCACAGGCAGCAAGCCCCTCCGGATACTGGATAAAAATATTTGTCTCGCTTTTTGGGGGCAGCTCAAATGTTGCCACCCCTCTTTTGATTTTTATTTTCCCATCGCGTCGGATATCTGTTCGACGACATCGCCAACTGCACGGATGGCTCTTCCCGCGGTGCTTTTGGTGCTGGGACCTTTCTTTTTAGGCGCCACGGTAAAGCCAATGGTCGCTCCGGCTGCAAGGCCAAGCCCTACACCACGCAGAAATTCTGTATTTTTCATTGAAAACCCCTCCTTTTTTCAGGTTTTATTTTGCCCCTAAAATCTTAAAACAAAGGAAAAATCCTTAAAATTGATTGCGAAAAATTTTTCCATACGATATAATAGCGATGTATAATTAAATGAAGGAACAGGCGGGGGGTTTTCTCCGCCTTTTGATTGAGCCTATAGGAAAAAGGAGATCATGAAGCTTTTAATCAAACAGGGACGATTGGTGGATCCCGTGGGCGGGATCGGTGGAATCATGGATATCCTGATAGAAGACGGCAAGGTAGCCATCCTCGCCAGTGAAATCCAGGAGCCGGACGCTCAGGTGCTGGATGCTTCGGGACTAACAGTCTGCGCCGGCCTGGTGGACATGCACGTCCATCTCCGAGAACCGGGATTCACGGAGAAAGAAGACATGGAAAGCGGCAGCCGTGCGGCGGCCAGAGGCGGGTTCACCTCCATTGCATGTATGCCCAATACCAATCCCGTCATCGACAACCCGGAAATGGTCCGTTATGTGCTGAACCGGGCGGCCGATATAGGACTCGTTCATATTTTCCCCATTGCGGCGGTCAGTATCGGCCAAAAAGGCAGATCCATCACCTTTGCAGAACCGCTTCGTCAGGCGGGGGCTGTGGCCCTTTCTGACGACGGGAACCCTGTTGCCAGCGCCAACCTGATGCGGGACGCTTTGATCCGGGCGCAGCGGCATGGGCTGTGCATCCTGTCTCATTGTGAAGACGCCTCGATGGTGAAAGGCAGGGCCGTAAACGAAGGCCATGTCTCCCGTCGGCTGGGCTTAAACGGCCGGCCCGCCATCGCTGAAGATATTATGGTAATGCGGGACGTCATGCTGGCCGCCGAAACGCACAGTCCGGTTCATATCTGCCATGTCAGCACCCGGGGCGCGGTAGACATTATTCGGAAAGCCAAATGCAGAGGCGTTCCCGTTACCTGCGAAACCTGCCCGCAATATTTTACCCTGACGGAAGAAGAAGTATTAAAGCAGGGGGCTATTGCCAAGGTCAACCCTCCCCTGCGCACCGAAGATGATGTGTCAGCCATTTTGGAAGGAATCAAAGACGGCACCATCGACGCGATCGCCACTGACCATGCGCCTCACACCGCCCAGGAGAAAGCTCTTTCTCTTCTGCAAGCGCCCAGCGGAATCAGCGGACTGGAGACCGCTTTCGGCATTGTGCTGACCGCCCTGTATCACACCGGGGTGATGAGCCTTGCCGGCATCTTGCGGAAAATGACCTTAAACCCCGCCTGCATCCTGGGAATTCCCAAAGGCCGGCTGGCAGTCGGGGCGGACGGGGACGCCATTTTGTTTGATCCGTTGGAACGTTGGACCGTCCGGCCGGAGGAATTTGCATCCAAGGGGAAAAATACACCCTTCGCCGGCATGGAGCTAACCGGCCGGATCAAATATACCATTGTGGGCGGCAGTATTGTATATGCCCATGAAAACGCCCATTAAAGGGCGAAAAAGGAGCTTTTTTCATGTCTTTTGACCTTTTGCAGAATAAAATAAGGGAGAAAAAAAATCCCACCGCTGCCGGTCTTGACCCAAGGGCCGATTATATCCCCCCCCATATCCGGGAAGCCTGCCTCAAGGAATATGGGGAAACACTGAAAGCGGAAGCGGAGGCGGCTTATCTTTTTACCTGTGGGCTAATGGATGCGCTTTGCGACATCGTCCCTGCCGTCAAGCCCCAGTCCGCTTTCTATGAAATGCTGGGCTGGCAGGGCATGGAAGTTTTAGAGCGCACCATTCGGTATGCAAAAGAAAAAAATTTTTTCGTCATTTTGGACGGAAAACGGGGGGACATCGGTTCCACTGCTGAGGCATACAGCGCAGCCTTTTTGGGGGAAGTATCAGTGGGAAGCCAAACATACCGGCCCTTTCCCTGTGACGCGCTGACCATCAATGCCTATCTTGGCTCGGATGGGATTCAGCCGTTCCTTCACGATAGTCTTGCCCATGACACCTGTTTTTTTGCCCTGGTGAAGACGTCCAACGCCTCCTCCGGAGAACTGCAGGATCTGGTGGCCGGCGACCGGCTGGTCTATCGGGTGGTGGGAGATCTGCTGGAACGGTTGGGCCGGGGCCTAGAGGGCAAATATGGATTTACCCCTTTGGGCGCGGTGGTGGGAGCAACATATCCCTCCGACCTGCATCAGCTGCGCCGACGCCTGGAACACACATTTTTTCTGGTTCCCGGCTATGGAGCCCAAGGCGGAAGTGCGGCGGACGTGCGGTATGCCTTTAACAAACTTGGCCACGGCGCCATTGTCAATTCCTCCAGAGGCATCATGTGCGCCTGGCAGCACACGGGAAAAAACGGGCTGGATTATCAGGATGCCGCGCGGAACGCCGCCATTGCGATGCGGGAAGATATCCGCAACTATGTTACCGTTGTATAACAAAACTCAGCTTGCCACAGTCCGTCGGAAACGGAAAACCTGTAAGATCAAAAGGTGAAATCATGCCAATTCAAAAGACTTGCACAATCCTTCATCTGGAACAGGTAAGCGCCAGCGGGTATTCCCTGCTTCTAAACGCATGGCCCGTTTCAGAAAAAGCGCTGCCCGGTCAATTTGTCCATGTCGCTTTGGACGGACTGTTTCTGCGCCGTCCCTTAAGCATCTGCGACGCGGACGGGCCAAACCTCCGGTTGGTGTTCGAGCTGCGGGGCGTGGGAACGCGGCAGCTTGCGGAGAAAAAAGAAGGGGATTTTTTGGACCTGCTTGGCCCTTTGGGCCACGGTTTTTCTTTGGACGGGGACAAAACTTTGCTGGTGGGCGGAGGAGTGGGGGCCGCTCCCCTTCTGTTCGCCGCAAAGCGCTTCGGCGGAACCGCGGATGCCATTTTGGGCTTTCGTTCCGGCTCCTCCGCCTATCTCACCGAAGAATTTAAAGCCGCCTGCCGGCGGCTCCGCATCACCAGCGAGGATGGCTCTCTTGGGGAACCGGGCCTTGTGGAC
>JAQVYO010000044.1:0-6318 GCA_028708585.1 Oscillospiraceae bacterium | reverse complement strand
CCTTTTGGCTGCGGAATCCTATGACCGGGTTCTGGCCTGCGGACCTCGGCCCATGCTCCGGGCGGCGGCCGCCGCCGCCCGTGAGGCAAACGTTCCCTGTGAAGTTTCCATGGAGGAACGGATGGGGTGCGGCGTCGGGGCCTGCCTTGTCTGCTCCTGCAAAAAGACAGATGGCAGCTATGGCCGCGTCTGCAAGGATGGTCCAGTCTTCAACGCATCGGAGGTGGACTGGAATGTCTGATTTATCGGTCCATTTCGCCGGACTTTCTTTGAAAAACCCTGTCGTAGCCGCCTCCGGCACTTTCGGCTTCGGCCGGGAATATGGGGAGTTTTACGATCTGAGCCAGCTGGGCGCCGTTTGCGTCAAAGGATTAACGCTTTTGGAGCGGGATGGGAACCCTCCCCCCCGCATTGCGGAAACGCCTTCCGGCATGCTGAACGCGGTGGGCCTGCAAAACCCCGGAGTCGATGCGTTCATTGCCCGGGAACTTCCCTGGCTGCGCCGCCATGACGTCAAAGTGATCGCCAACGTCTCCGGCAGTACAGTGGAAGAGTACGGAATTTTGTGCGAAAAGCTCTCGGAGGCCAGAGTGGATCTTTTGGAACTCAACATTTCCTGTCCCAACGTAAAAGAAGGCGGGCTGGCCTTCGGCACAAGTCCGGCATCGGCGGCGGCGGTAACCGCGGAAGCAAAACGCCGCTCTTTGGTTCCCGTAATGGTTAAGCTGTCCCCCAACGTCACCGACATTGCGTCAATCGCAAAGGCAGTGGAAGACGCCGGCGCCGACGCGGTTTCTCTCATCAATACCATTTTGGGCATGCGCATCAATATCAAAACCCGCCGCCCGATGCTGCGCTGCAATACAGGCGGCCTGTCCGGCCCCGCTGTGCTTCCGGTGGCTGTCCGTATGGTGTGGCAGGTGCGGCAGGCGACTCGCCTTCCCATTTTAGGTATGGGCGGCATTACCAAAGGGGCAGACGCCGTGGAATTCTTTTTGGCAGGCGCCAGCGCCGTTGCGGTAGGAAGCGGCAGCTTCCGGGATCCATATACTCCCTTGCGGGTGCGGGACGAACTGGATGTCTATCTCAGAGAGAACGGAATCCGCCGCGTCTCCGAACTGGTAGGCGGCGTTCTCCCCTGGATTCCCTGACACTCCCGCCGGCCCCAGCGGGTTTTTGCGCCCTCTTTCACAGCTCTTGATCCACACGAAACGAATTCCAAGAATCGTTCCCGCAGGTAGCATCAAAGGTTTTATATAAGAGAAAAAACCTTTTTGATCGTGAATTCTAATTCACAGATTTTATTGATAAGGAAAGAGAAAGTACCATGACAAGAGTGTTTATTGTCCGGCATGCGGAAGCGGAGGGCAATTTGTTCCGCCGTATTCACGGACACTACAACAGTACCGTTACTGAAAACGGCCGAAAACAGCTTGAAGCCCTGCAAAGCCGCTTTGAGCACGAAAAAATCGACGCGGCTTATTCCAGCGATTTATACCGCGCCCATTTAACCGCCAAGGCCGCGCTGGGCCACCGCGGGCTTTCTGTAATCACCGACCCGCGTCTGAGGGAAGTTGGTATGGGCATCTGGGAAGATAAGCCATGGGGGGAAATCGCCCGCACCTATCCCGAGCAATCCATCAACTTCAGCCGGCATCCCCTGGAGTGGAATGTACCTGGCTGCGAACGGTATGAACATGCGGCCAAACGGTTCACCGAAGCAGTCTTTGAGATTGCCGCCCGCCACGACGGGCAGACAGTGGCCATCTTTACCCATGGTTCCGTCCTCCGCACCTTCCTCGCCACGGCTATGGAGCTTCCCTTGGCGGATATGACCACCATTCCGCACAGTGACAACACCGGGGTTACCCTTCTGGAACTGGAAGGGAACAAAGTTCGGATCATTTACAAAAACGACAACTCCCATTTGTCCCCGGCAATCAGCACCTTAGCCAGGCAAAAATGGTGGCGAAAAAGCCATCCGGAAGATGATCTCTGTCTCTGGTTTCAGCCCATGGATTTAAGCAGGCTGGGAGACGTCTATTTGGACTCACGAAAAGAAGCCTGGGAAACCATTCACGGGAGTTTAAACGGTTATAGTGGAGAAGGTTTTTTGCAGGAAGCCCGTGTTCTCTCCCATATTTACCCGTCCGCCGTAACGGCAGTCATGCTGGAAGACCGGCAGGTGGGCATTTTGCAAACAGATTTCTGGGAGGGCCAAAAGCAGGACGCGGTCTGGATTTCCCTCTATTACATGATGCCTGAATACCGTGGACAAAATTTAGGCGTACAGATTCTGGGGCAGGCGATCAGCGAATGCCGGCATTTCGGCCGCTCCTATCTGCGTCTTCGGGTTTCTACCGTCAACATGATCGCCCAGCGTTTTTATGACCGGTATGGTTTTTATCAAATCGGCGTCGAACCGGGCGTTGCCTCCCCTCTCCTGCTGATGGAAAAATACATTGGGTTTTAAGCCCATAAAACAGAAGGGCTTTTATGAACAGTAACACACGGTTTCTGCCCGTCTCAAAAGCAGATATGGAAGCGCTTGGTTGGTACTGGTACGTTTTTCTGCTCATCACCGGAGATGCCTATGTGGATCATCCTTCCTTTGGCACGGCAGTCATCTCCAGGGTGCTGGAAGCGGAAGGGTTTCGGGTGGCCATTTTAGCTCAGCCGGACTGGAAAAGCACCCGGGATTTTCTCGCCATGGGCCGGCCTCGCCTGGGTGTGATGCTCTCCAGCGGCAACTTAGATTCCATGGTGGCGCATTACACCGCCGCGAAAAAACGCAGGAACACTGATCCTTACAGCCCGGGATGCAAGGCCGGCCTTCGGCCGGACCGGGCCGCAATCGTCTATGCAAACCGCGCCAGGGAAGCGTTCCCCGGCCTGCCGGTTGTGATCGGCGGGCTGGAGGCGTCTTTGCGCCGGTTCGCCCATTACGACTACTGGGAGGACAAAGTCCGCCGGAGCATTTTGTTTGACGCGCAGGCGGATCTTCTGGTTTATGGCATGGGAGAGTATGCCAGCCGGGAAATTGCCCGCCGCCTTGCCGGCCGTGAGCCTGTTTCCCAGCTAACGGATATCAAAGGCACCTGCTATGCTGCAAAAAGCGGGGAAAACTGCCCGTTCCCCGCTGTGGAATGCCCTTCTTTTGAACAAGTTTCGGAACATAAACGGGACTATGCCGCCGCAAACCGCATGCAATATGAAGAACACGACCCAATCCGCGGTCGCGCTGTTGTGCAGAAACACGGAAACGCCGTTTTAATTGTCAATCCGCCTGCTCCGCCGCTGCAAACGGCAGAACTGGATTTCGTGGCTCAATTGCCATATGTGCGGGAAGCGCATCCTATGTACGACGCCATGGGCGGAGTGCCCGCCATCAACGAGGTGCGCTTTTCCATTGCCCATAATCGTGGCTGTTTTGGCGCGTGCAACTTCTGCTCCCTTGCGTTTCACCAGGGCAGGATGGTCACCGTCCGCAGTCAGGACTCCGTGATTCGGGAAGCCCAGGAGTTCCTCCGGCATCCAGAATTCAAAGGATATATACACGACGTGGGTGGGCCAACCGCAAATTTCCGGCATCCTTCCTGTCAAAAGCAGTGGAAAACGGGGCTTTGCAAAGACCGGGCCTGCCTCGCTCCCACTCCCTGCCCCAATCTGGACGCAGATCATGGGGATTATCTTGCTTTGCTGCGCCGCCTCCGCCAAATCCCCGGAGTAAAAAAAGTTTTTATTCGCTCCGGCATCCGTTTTGATTATATGCTCTGCGACAAAAACGGATCGTTTTTCGCCGAGTTGGTGCGTCACCATGTCAGCGGCCAGCTGAAAGTAGCGCCAGAGCATTGCGTCGACCATGTGCTGGATTATATGGGAAAACCCCATCACGCGGTCTACGAAGCTTTCGCCAGAAAATACCGGAAGCTCAACGCCCGCTATCACAAGGATCAGTATCTGGTTCCCTATCTCATGTCTTCCCATCCGGGCTGCGCCCTTTCCGACGCGGTGACCCTGGCGGAATATTTAAAGAAAAACGGATACCATCCTCAGCAGGTGCAGGATTTTTATCCAACGCCTGGCACATTGTCCACTTGCATGTATTATACCGGCATCGACCCGCGCACCATGGAAAAAGTTTATGTGCCGAAATCTCCCAAAGAGAAAGCCATGCAGCGGTCTCTCCTCCAATGGTGGCTTCCGCAAAACCGCCGTTTGGTTTTGGAAGCCCTGCATCTTACCGGACGCGCCGATCTGATCGGTTATGGCAAACACTGCTTGATCCGCCCGGAAGCGCCCCAAAAGCGAAAGTCAAAGCAGCGGGAAAAGCCAGAGAAAAAAGGTCGAAACAATCGACCAAATGGGAAAAAAAGTAGCTTTCCCCACGGTTCGGATTTTGGTGCCTCCAACGGTCGCCGGACCGCCGGAGATGCCAAAATTTCTTCCCAAAAAAGAAAATAATCCCGGATACCGCCGCATGAAACGGCCTCCCAAAGGCAATACTGTTGGTAAGTCATTGCTTCGGGAGGTCGTTTCTCATGCAGGGAAAAGTTGAAATCTGCGGGGTCAACACGGCAAAGCTGAAGGTACTCAAAAATGAAGAAACCGTAGAATTGCTGCGGCGATGCAAAGCCGGAGACAGGAAAGCAAGAGAAGACCTGATATCAGGCAATTTACGGCTGGTGCTCTCCGTCATCCAGAAATTCACCAACCGGGGCGAAAATGTAGACGATTTATTCCAAGTGGGCTGCATTGGCCTGATTAAAGCCATCGATAATTTCGATATCAGCCTCAACGTCCTGTTCTCAACGTATGGCGTACCCATGATTATTGGAGAAATCCGCCGGTATTTGCGGGACAACAGCGCGGTGCGGGTCAGCCGTTCCATGCGGGACACCGCTTATAAGGTCCTCCAGGCCAAAGAGCGGCTCATCAATCGAAACCAAAAGGAGCCAACCATTGAGGAAATCGCCAAAGAGCTGGATCTCCGGCGGGAAGACGTGGTTTTTGCGCTGGATGCCATTATGGATCCCATCTCCCTTTACGAGCCGGTCTATTCCGACGGAGGCGACGCGCTCTATGTGATGGATCAGGTACGGGACAACAAAAACACCGATGAAAGCTGGATGGAACATATTTCCCTGAAAGAAGCCATCTCCCGCCTCAGCGAGCGGGAACGCCATATTCTATCGCTTCGTTTTTTTGAAGGAAAAACTCAGATCGAGGTCTCCGCCGAAGTGGGCATTTCCCAGGCTCAGGTCTCCCGCCTGGAAAAAAGCGCTATCAGCCAGATCAAAAAAAATCTATAAATGATAGCCGGTATAGTCCAACCTCTCCCGCTCATAAACTGATACAAACAGAAAAGGGAGGCGCGGGCTATGCGTTGCAGACTTTCGGAATTGCGGTACAAAGAAATCGTCAATATCGAAAACGGCGTCCGCTTCGGCTTCACAGGAGACGTGGAATTGGATTTGGTAAACGGAAAAGCCTGTGCGCTCATCGTCCCTGGACGCCCCCGCTTTTTCGGCTTATTCGGGCGGGGGGAAGACCACGTTTTTCCTTGGGAATGCATTAAGCGTTTTGGTGAAGATATCATTCTGGTGGAACAGGATGCAGCTCCGCCTGTTCGTCCGCCCAGGGAACGCAAATCCTGGTTTTAGCCCCGTTTCCCACTTGATTTTGCGGTATTCACTCCATCTCCGTATGGGCGCTGTTTCCTCCCGCTTTCTCTTGAAGAACGCAAGGATATGCACCTTCCCGTCGGGGGCGCAATCTTACATCCGCGGCCTCGGGGCAAAAAAATCCGCCTCGTTGGACGCGGATTTTTCGGTTTATTCATTCCTTGGAACATAGATGTTTTCCCGGATGGCAGAGTGCGTTTACCGGTCTTTTCAGAAAGGAAAATTTCGTTTCGGAGCAGATCACGGCGCAAAAAATCAAAGCAAAACCGCAGAGCATCCGTAAAGTGGGCCGTTCGCCATAAAACAGCATGGAGCATAAAACGCCGAACACCGATTCCAGTGATAGGAGCACTGACGCCGCGGCGGGTTCCGTATATTTTTGTCCTATGTTCTGAAACAGCAAAGCCGCCGCCGTTGCACAGACGCTGAGATACACAATTCCCCAAACCGTCGGCATTTCCAAATGAACCGGAAAACGATTCCATAGCAGCCCGCAAAGAAGTGACAAAATCCCCGCATATAAAAATTGTAAAATAGTCAGAAGAAAGATATCCCGTCCTCTAGAAAATTTTGCTACCGCCACCATATGAGCCGCAAAAAAGAAGCCGCTCAAAAGGGTCAGCAGATCCCCCGG
>JAQVYO010000043.1 GCA_028708585.1 Oscillospiraceae bacterium | reverse complement strand
ATTTTCATCGCGGATTCATGGGTTACTTCGGACTCCAGCTGTGTAATCAAGTAATGCTTTGCTTCTTCTGCGGTAAAACCAGATATTTTTTCAAGCAACTCAAGCTGGCTTTTTTTTAAGAGAGAGACTTCTTCCCGCTCGGCTTCCACATTGGAAAGCTTGAATGCGAGATTTTCCTCTTTCTTTTCCAAAAGGTCCATTTTTTTGTCTAAATTTTCTTCTTTTTGCTGCAAACGACGTTCCTGCTTTTGCAGGTCGGTTCTGCGCTCTTTAACCTCGCGGTCATATTCGCTTTTGGTTTTTAAAATTTCTTCTTTGGCTTCCAGCAGCGCTTCTCGTTTTTTGTTCTCCGCGCTTTTGATGGATTCGTTGATAATGCGCTTTGCTTCTTCCTCGGCGCTGGAGATTTCTTTTTCAGAGACCATTTTACGATATTTAATACCCAGTGGAAATGCTATAACAATTGCAATTATAATTGCAATAATAGGTAGGATATACTCCATGCGTCCTGCATACACCTCCATTTTCATTAATGTGGGTAATCCAAATGAAATGCCAGATAAAGGCTTTATGAAACCGGTTATTATTTGAGGTATTCTGTCAATACCGCCAACAAGTAAAAATCCAATTGAAAAACTTCCCCTATGTTCTTCAAGACTTTCTTTTTCCATTTTAGAGCTACAACGCTGCGCTTGTCAAGAAGTTTTGATGTCCCAGAGTTGTTATCCCCAAAATATCCGCCAGAAATCAAAACATTTATGAGCGGTTTCATCAATCTGCCGCGTTATCTTGCCTTTCCAATCTATTTTATGTATAATGGCAAAGTGAAATACCGTGCTTCCCCATTGAAAGACTAACTGTTAAAAATCAAGGCCCAAATGTCGAGGAATGGCACAAGATGGATAGCGTAAAAAGCCAGTCTATACGGTTGCCAAAAATTGCTCCAAAGGCGTAAAGGAACCGCACCAGCTTCTTGGCGGCATGGGAGATGGCAACATGGTCTCCTTGATCCCTGCACTCTCGGCATCCAAATCGCGGATGAGGCGGACCATGTGCCGCAACCCCGACGATTTTGCCGGCATCTCGGAGCGCCAACAGATGCTCTGCGGCCTTGCGTATCTCAATGGCCTTGTCCCGGCTGCAGCGGGCCTTTTGGGAGCGGTTTGCAAAAGGACTTTCAAGTGTGTGTCCAATGCGCTGCCGCGATCTGCTGGCTCTAATAACGACTGCTTTATAATTATAATACAAGGAAGGATATTGTCATGAAGCTTGGAATCGTAGGTCTTCCCAATGTGGGTAAGACCACTCTTTTTAATGCCCTGACCAACGCGGGCGCAGAAGCCGCCAGCTATCCCTTTTCCACCATCACACCCAATGTTGGCATAGTGCCGGTACCGGATGAACGGCTTGACTGGCTGAGCGAGCTGCACCAGCCGCAGAAGGTCACCCCCGCTACCATTGAATTTGTGGATATTGCCGGTCTGGCCAAAGGAGCCGCCAGGGGAGAGGGTCTGGGAAACAAATTTCTCTCTCACATCCGGCAGACGGATGCGCTGGTGCATGTGGTGCGCTGCTTTGAAAGCGAAGACCTGTTTGGGGAGGAAGCGGCCGATCCCGTCCGGGATGTGGAGACGCTGAATCTGGAACTGGTTCTGGCCGATATTGAGGTGGTTGAGCGCCGGCTGGCAAAAGCCCAAAAATCCGCCAAGGGCGACAAGAGATATGTAAGAGAAGCGCAGGTCTGCGAGGCGCTGCTTGCACACCTGGGCGAGGGGAAACCCGCCCGTTCCTTTGCATTTGGCCCGGATGATGCGCCCATGCTGGCCGACGGCGGACTTCTTTCCCTAAAGCCGGTTATTTATGCCGCCAATCTGGACGAGCAGGGGTATGCAAATCTGGATGCAAATCCGCTGTATCAAGCTTTATGCGATGTTGCGGAAGCGGATAGGGCACAGGTACTGCCCATCTGCGCTCGCCTGGAGCAGGATATTGCCGGCCTTCCGGAAGAAGAACGCGCCTTTTTTCTGGAAGACATAGGAATTCGCGAGACCGGACTGGCGCGCTTGATTCGCTGCTCATACGATCTGCTTGGCCTGATTTCCTACCTGACGGCAGGCAAGCCGGAAGTGCGGGCCTGGACCATTTCCAAAGGGACAAAAGCGCCTCGCGCGGCGGGAAAGATCCATTCCGATTTGGAGCGTGGTTTTATACGGGCCGAGGTTGTGGCTTACGACGATTTGCACGCCTGCGGCTCTATGGCCGCGGCCAAGGAAAAAGGGCTGGTGCGCGTGGAAGGCAAGGATTATGTCATGCGGGATGGCGATGTGGTTTTATTTCGATTTAATGTTTGAGAAAGCAAATGAAGGAGGCGGGCCGACCGAAAAGCCGGATATTGGGACTGGACAGCTTGAGGGGAATTTGCTTGCTGTTCATGGTGCTTTATCATTTGTTTTATGATCTTTCTTCATTTTTTGGATGTCCCGCCTGGATTGCGGACAACCCGTTTGCCGTGTTCTGCCAGCTGTTTTCCTCCAGCGGCTTTATTTTGATCGCGGGCGTTTCCTCCCGGCTGTCCTCCGGAAATATCCGGAGGGGGATCCGGGTTTTGACGGCGGGATGCCTGGTTGCCGCCGCGGCCTTCGCTTGGGGTGCGCCCATCCTGTTTGGCATTTTGCAGTTTTTAGGATGCGCTATGATCCTTTATGGGCTTACCCACGGGTTTTGGAACCGGATTCCGGAACAAGCGGCGCCGGTACTTTATCTGGCTCTTTTTGTTCTGACAGGCTGGCTTGTAAGCCACCGAGTTTCCGTTGACTGCCTGTTTCCCTTGGGCCTTATTTCTCCCGATTTTTCTTCCGCCGATTATTATCCCATCTTTCCAAACATTTTTGTGTTTCTGCTGGGGACATGGGCGGGGAAATATGCTTTGGAGCGCCGGCTGCCACAATGGTTTCTTTCCTGGAAAGTGCCGGGCCTCTCTTTTTTGGGGCGGCATAGTTTGGCGGCCTATCTGCTGCATCAGCCGCTGCTGATCGCGCTGCTATATGGCCTGAGCTATTTGGCGGGCCGCTTTGGGATTTGAAATCCCCGTTTGAAGGCCAAAAGGGACGCCGGACTGTCCGGCGTCCCTTTTGGGCCTGGGTTGAGCGTGCCGGCGTGTTTCCGGCAGCCCCGCTTTGTATGAATGATAATGATGGATGGACCGTGAAGCCGCATGTTATTGATAAAAGGTATGATTTCCGATGGTCATGACATAGCTGCAATGATTCACGATCCATTTACTCTTTGCAATGCGCTCATTTAAAAAATATAAACTGTTATCGGCGACCTGATACCCTTCCAGGCAAATTTTTGCCGCAAGGACGCTGAGGGGATCCGGGTCGTTGTAAATCATTTTATTTTCAACCGGCTCGAACTGGACGCCGTACTGCATATCAAAAATAACGTCATAAATGGTGTTGGGGTAGCTGCCGCTGTGAACCCGGTTTAAGACTACGTTGCCGACCGCAATTTGTCCCAGCAAAGGCTCTCCTTTGCTTTCCGCTGAAATCAGCCGGGACAGCCAGTGTAAATCTTCGGTGCCATAATAGTTGTCTGCGCTTAAAATGGGAGTTCCAGGCGTAACGGAAACCGTCATAGAGCCTGGATTCCAGGTTACGGTTGCACCGAATGCTTTGGCAAGAGCGCGAACGGGCAGATATAGATGTCCATTTGACGAATAGACGCCGCGTGCAAAAAACAGGCACCGTCCATTTGCAATGAAATATTCTCCTTTGTTGGGGATGGTCATGGAAAGCCCCTTGCAGGTGATTGTGGCCTCCCTGCGGGCGTCGTCCCACGAGATGGAACAGTCCGCCAGCGCCGCGCAGAATTCCCGCAGCGGCACATAGGTGGATTCGCCCAAAAGATGCGTGCTCATTCCTGTGTGAATTCCATTCACATAAATGCTGATTTGCTTCGTCGGTTCCGCGGCCTTGCTCCATGGGAACGACAGTAGGGAAAAAAGGATGCAAAGGGCCAAGAAACATCGTGCTTTTTTGTTCATCGATTGATTTCCTCCGGCATACAAAGCACCATCATTATACCCAGGGATAAAATCCTCCTCAACAGGTAAAATATGGGCCTTCCAAAACCAGGGAAAAAGGAAAACCGGCTCCGGCCGGTTTGATTGGGGAAAAACCCTTTTTTTTAAATAATGGGCGGCTCTCCGAAGGAAGCAGTGTAAAAAGATGAAAAATAAATAAATTTATAAAGAAAAAGGTTCCGTATCATAAAAATCATCAAGATACGAAACCTTTTTTCTTTGATAAGATTTTAGATTTTCCGGCTTTCTGGTGACTGGATTCATACTGCCCCAGGTTTTTCTTTGTTTTGCGGCCAAGGCGCGCCGCGCCTTTTTAGAAAGTTTTTCCTGGGGGATAAATTTCTTCATAAATATCCCGCCTTTCCGTTTCATAATAGCACATGACGCTGGATTTGTCACGGAGGAAACGGTGGAAATTTGGAGGGCGGTTCAGGAGAAATGGCGAAGCGGAGAGGCGCTTGGCGGCCATCAAGAGGATTTTGATAAATAGATTGGGGGGGAATATGGCGCGCCACCGGTCTGTTTCCCTCCTTCTTGCAAACGGGTCGACAGACCGGCTATAATAAAAGACTGTCCAAACGAGAGGATTTCTATCACGAGAGGGGAGAAAAGGCGCATGCAGGAATCAATCAAGCGGCTGATTTTAATTTATTTTGCCGCTGTCAACGGGGCAGGTTTTCTGAGCATGGGGATCGATAAACACAAAGCAAGGCGGGGAAGATGGCGCACGCCGGAAAAAACGCTGTTTCTGATCGCCGTCCTGGGTGGTTCTTTGGGTGCCATCCTGGGAATGCACGTCTTTCACCATAAAACAAAACATAAAAAATTTCAGCTGGGAATGCCGGCTATTTTCCTTTTGGAAGCCGCGGCGGTCCTGTTTCTTGTTTTCTGGGTTTGCTGTATGCCGGCGGGCCGGGTTCTTTAAAATTTCCGCTTATTTTAGGCGGGCGATTTGCTCAGGGAAGCGCATCGCCCGGCGAGTTTTTTTCGTTGGTATTTTTCCCGATTAAAGCGGATAGGCGGGACGGTGGACGAACTGGGCTTGGGACAATTGCCGGCGAAATTCTTCAAGATCGGTGACCGGAGCGTGGCAAACATGATTTTCACAGAAATAATAGGTGGTTTTTTCACCCAGAGCCGTCAGGTCTTTTGCAAATGGAGCGGGGGAAAGCTGCCCTGGCCATTTAATGGCCGCTGCCAAATTTGGAAGAAAACAGCCGCCCAGCGTCTGGCGGAATGCTTCCGCGTCTTCCTTGGTCCGGGGAATACAGGTGATTTCCTCCGGAGGGTAAAAATCCGCCATGGCGGCGACCAGCGCAAATCCCGAACTGATGGGATATGGATCTAAATGCGCGGTTAAAAATGCCGTTTGGCGTTCGGAAGCTTCCCGCCAGACGGGTTCGCCTGTCAGTTGAAACAGTTTCGCCAGAACATAGCCTGCCATGGAATTGCCGGAGGGCATGGCGCCGTCGTAAATTTCTTTGGGCCGTGCAATGAGCGGTTCGCTGCTTTTTGCGCTCAAATAAAAGCCGCCGTTCTGTTTATCCCAAAAATCATCCAGCATCCTTTTTCCGAACCGAGCGGCCGTCTCCAGGTAGGATGTTTCCAACGTGGATTCATACAGGGACAGGCAGGAATAGATGAAAAACGCATAATCGTCCAAATAGCCGGCCCCGGACGCTTCTCCATCCCGCCAGCGCACCCGCAGCCCATCCGTCCTGTCGGTTAAATTCCGCTTGATAAACTCCATGGCGGAAACGGAAGCCGACAGATAACAAGGCTCCTGAAAAACCTGATAGGCTTTGGAAAAGGCCGCTGTCATAAGCGCATTCCAGGAAGTGAGAATTTTATCGTCTGTATGCAGTTTCATTCTGGAACCGCGATACTCGTAAACTGTATTCGTAAGTGCGCGGACCGACTCATCCTGGGGGTTCCTCTCTTCTTGTTTCAACAGGTTCGGGATGTTTTTTCCTTCAAAATTGCCCCATTCGGTGAGGCCAAAATGATGGCAGAAGGCTTCCCCCTCCTTTTCCCCCAGGAGGGTGCGGATTTCCGCGGAAGTAAAGACATAATATTTTCCTTCCACCCCTTCGCTGTCAGCGTCCTGAGCGCTATAGAATCCTCCTGCCGGATGGGTCATTTCTTTTTGAATATAAGCGAGGGTCCGCTTTGCAACGGAAGCATACAGCGCCCGTCCGGTGACTTGGAACGCTTCCAGATAGGTCAGCGTCAAAAGAGCATTGTCATAAAGCATTTTTTCAAAATGAGGAACCAGCCATTTTTCATCTGTGGAGTAACGGGAAAAACCGCCTCCGATATGGTCGAATAATCCGCCGCGGTACATTTGTTCCAGCGTTTTTTCCACCATGGAAATTGCATTTGGCTCCTGAAGATAGACGCCATACCGCAGCAAAAACATCAGATTTTGGGGAGCGGGAAATTTAGGAGCGCCACCGAATCCGCCCCAGCGCGGGTCGAAGCTGCGGGAAAACATTGCATAGGCTCGTTGGAACAGTTGTTCCGACGGCTGGGCGGGAACGGTGTTTTGCTCCTCTTGAAGCAATTGAACCGTTTTTTGCCCTGCCTCCAAAAGCAGCTCACGGTCTGTTTTCCACTTTTGGGCGACGGTTTGCAGCAGCTCGATAAGGCCTATGAACTGATAGCGCGTGTGCTTTGGAAAATATGTGCCCGCAAAAAAGGGCGTCTGATCCGGAGAGAGAAACAGGGTGGTGGGCCAGCCGCCCGAGCCGGTCATGGCTTGGCAGACTTTCATATAAACCGCGTCAATGTCCGGGCGCTCTTCCCGGTCCACCTTAATCGCTACAAATGACTGATTGAGTAGGGATGCAACTTCTTCGTCCTCAAAGGACTCCCGTTCCATCACGTGACACCAGTGGCAGGTGGAGTAACCGACGGATAAAAAAATGGGCTTGTCTTCTTTTTTTGCTTTTTCAAAGGCTTCTTCCCCCCAGGGATACCAGTTTACAGGGTTATATGCATGCTGCAATAAATAGGGGGACTTTTCCTTTGTCAGCCGGTTGGGTTTCCTGTTTTGTGTCATGAGCGCCGCCTCCTTATTTTTAAATAGTTTTTCCTGATCTGCCCCTGGTATTCTGCGATACCAGGGGCAGATCTCCGCTTTAATATAATTATAAAGGAAATCAAAGGAAAAGAAAATTCAAAAGTTCATTTATATTTCTCCATAAAAATCAGCAGGATCTCCTAAGGATGCGCTTAGGAGATCCTGCTGATAAAAAGGAAAAAGAAAAGGAAAAATAATGTTGTATCGTTATTTTTTTAAAAGAATAACGATACACATATGATATTCCATTCCGGCCCGGATGTCAAGAAATTTTTTAAATTTGGAGAAAAGAAGAAAAAGATTTAAATAAATTTATTTGGTAGGTGGCAGAGAATCATGAAAACAAAAATCGTTTTTACAATCGCCTTTTACTTTATATAAAGCAATGTCCGCGTTTTCATACAGTTTTTGCAGCGTGAGGACACGGCTTGATGTTTGAGCAATGCCGACACTGATGGAAACCGGAAGGGGGAGCGCAAACTTCTGCTGCAATTCATTGCTGTCCCGCATAATGTCCTTCAACAGCAGCTCAAGATCTTTTTTGGAAGGGACATTCAATAAAAATGCGATAAATTCGTCTCCCCCCAGCCTGCCCAAAATGGATTTGCTTTGAATTTTGCTACGCAGCACCTGAACAAAACCGTCGATCACAAGGTCACCGGTATAGTGCCCGCAACTGTCGTTGATTTTTTTCAGATTATCAATGTCAAACAGCAAGAGGGCATACGTCTTATTTTTTAAATTGGAAGATAAATATTCGTTGATTTTTTCAAAGGCGGTAACCCGGTTATAGATTCCGGTTACGTCCATTTCCGCGCGTTTGGTAAGCGCCTCCAGTGTTTTCCGCTCTTCGTTAATATTGTTGATGTTGAATAAAACCAGCTTTCCCTTCCGGCTGGAATTTGAAACGAGACGAATATCTGAGCGAACCCAAATATATTCATTGCTTTTGTTTCGCATGCGATATTCAAATCTGCCGCCGTTTTCGCGGCTGACATGTTTGATTAAGGAAAATTCCTGTTGGACCATCTTTTTATCTTCCGGATGGATCCGATCCAGAATCTGATCCAGCGCCGGTTTGATGTTGCGGTCCAGCGGTTCTCCGAAACAGCTTGTGTAAACGTCGTTCATCAGCCAAACCCGGTCGCTTGCGTTGTCAAATAAAATAATGACATTGTCAATGGCTTCCAAAACCATCAACAGAATATTGCCGTTGGACTGCAGTTCATCAATCAGCAGATATTTTTCATCCAGCAAATAATACTTTCGAAATCCCTGGCAGAAAAAAAACAATGAAATCAAAAATGAAAAAGGAAGCAGGTCGATTCCCCAGGGGGAATATCCAAACAATTTGAGCAGCAAAGCCGCGGAGGGGGTGATCATGATGAGCATCAGGAGCTTCGAGCGGGAAACGGCTAATTCAGTGCCTTTTTTTATACTTTTCAGCAATAAGAGGGCGGAACAGGCAATACAGAGAAAAGAATAGACGGTTAAAAGATAATAAAATGGCCCCTTTTCAAGGATGAGAACGGGAAAAGGCCGCGGTTCGATGTGGAAGGCAACATAGTAAAGATGGTGGATCGAATTGGTCAGCCGGGCGATAAAACAAAGAAATGGAATAAAGAGAATCGAGTATGAATAGACTGGCGAAAAGAAACATTTAGTATTGTAGTGAATATCATTTAGTATGTAAATCAGCCATAAAGCGGGGATCAGCGGAATGCCGATAAACTGAATCAAATTGCAGAGCATCATTTGTTGTTCAGTGTTGGCAAGCAGTTCCAAAGAATAACCAATGGAATAATCCACAACGCAAAAAAAGAGGACATATAACAGCGCGATCTGAGCGCTTTTGGTTTTAATAGAATAGAGCAGCAAAACCGCAGCGATTACAATCAGCGCGATAAGAAGCCCGCTTAACAGATAATTCATTGAAAATAGCCCCCATAAGAAATCCATTACTTTTATTTTACTACAAAAATGGAAGATTTTCTTAAAATTTTTAAAATATATTAGGTGAAAAAGGTGCAAAAATTAATTCAAAAAAGAAAAAGGTTTGTGGAAAAAGGAATTGACAATTCATGCTATAACTGTTAAAATATGAGCATCAAAAGTTCATAGAAACCTCAATGTGAAAAAAGCAAAACAGGCGAAAGCCTGTGGCGCAAAGCTATAGGGTCTAAGTCCTTTAATAAGAGGATATGATTGCCGGTTGCCGCTACAAATTTATTTTTGTATCGGCATTTTTATTTTCTTTCATACTTTACTATGTAATGATGTAATAGGGTGTTGCAATGAAAAAAGTACTTGTTATTTCTGTTTTGGTTCTTGCGATTGTCGGATCGGTGCTGGCAGGAACCCTGGCCAATTATACGGTTGCATTAGATGATGTAGCGTCCGGCAGTGTGGTCGGAAAAGAATTCATTTTTATGGAAGACGGCACGGACACCTTTCAGCATGATATTAAAATCGCCCCGACGGAAACGGTAGTATGGCAATTTGGCGTTCGGAATTATAACGAAAATTTAATCACAGAAACAAATCTGGATTATGATCTGACTTTTGACGTTCACGCGACACCGGGAAAGTCCGCTATCAATCCTCTGGTTGTTACCATAAAAGACGCAAACGGAACTGTGGTTGCTTCTCAAGCGGGGACCGGCGTGATGGAGGTAAAAGGGTCTTTCCCATTGTCGGATATTGGCCAGAGTGCGGCATATAGCGTGGAGATCCATTGGCCCGGAAACGACGAGGTGGATATGAATTACGCCGGCAGCCAATTCGGAACCACCGTCAATGTTTCCGCCGTTGCAAAGCAGGTGGCCGTCTGTCAGAACGAAACCAACCCCAATCCCGACCCTGCGCAAAGCAACGTTGCCGTCAAATATGAGGCGGGGCAGGTTTGGGCGGAAGGCGGAACGTGGGATGCAGATGCAGGGGCTTTGGTAGGCCAGACCTATAAACACAAATTCAGAGTGACCATTACAAACAATTCGGAAACAGCCGTTCAGCAATGGCAGCTCAAATTTCTGTTTCCGGAACAAATTTATCAATATTGGGATGCGCAAATGGTGTCTTCCGATGCAGGAACGGGATCTTATATGTTTGAATGCCCGAACGACTATAATAAAGTCATTCCGCCCGGAGCAAGCATCACGTTGGGCGGACTCGCGGTTGGAAAGGGCGATCAGCCGGTTACATCGGTATCGGTGAAGGACGGCGTTTCCGGAAATAATATAACGGCGGCGGTTGAAAACGTTTATCGTGTGAATTTGCCTTGACGGATTCTGGATAGAAAGTGTGATAACCGATGAGGGTCAAAATGCTGGTCATTGCGGGTCTCGTTTGTTTGGTGCTGTGCACCGCAACCGTCGGTACGCTCTCCTGTTATACGACTTCGTCAGAGTACGGAATTGGGATTGTGCCTGATTCCGGTTGGGTTGCGCAGCAAAAGGAAGCGGCCCAAGCGAAAGAGGGGCAGCTGGCGGAGCAAAGCGCAAAGGCGTCTTCTAAAGCGGTGGCAGGCCAGCAGGATGCCCAAACAGAGAAGCAGCAAACTGACATGCCTGACGGAACTTCTCCTGCGTTCCCGGAAAAAGTGCAAAACGAAAATACGGGCAACGTAAGCGCGGATGGGCAGACGTCTGATTTAGGGCCGAACGGGGGAGGCCCGGCGGCGCCTGATCCAACCAATCAGATGATGCCTTAGTAAAAAAAGAGAAGCCTGTCAGCTTTTCTTTTCAAGCGTCTCCTGTAAGAAGGCAGAACGCTTTTATGCAAAGGGAAAATAAAAAATGCTTAAAAGATTAAAATTTTGCAATTTTTCTAAGTTTTAAAGCATTTTTAATATATAAGCATAAAAATTGATAAAGGCAAAACAGGCGAAAGCCTGTGGCGCAAAACTAGAGGGTCTAAGTCCTGCCGGATAAGATAGCCAGTTGCCACGTACAACAGGCTGTAGCCGGCTTCTTTATTGTAAAAAAATTTTGGGCCGGTTGCTGGAAAGATGACTATTGAAATGTGGAGGTAAAATAACATGAAAAAGACGCTAGCAATTTTT
>JAQVYO010000209.1 GCA_028708585.1 Oscillospiraceae bacterium | reverse complement strand
CGTTTCCGGCCGCGCTTCCGATGTGGTGACGGCTTTCACTGCGGAACTTGAGAAACAAAAGGTTTCCTTCCGACGGGCCAGGGCGCATCACATCGTCATTGAAGATGATTTAGTGAGTGGCGTGAAAACCGACCGAGGCTTCTTTCCTGCCAATGCCGTCGTTCTGGCCACCGGCGGTCTTTCTTATCCCCGCACCGGCTCCACCGGAGACGGATATCAGATGGCGGAACAAGCCGGACACCACATTGTTCCTTTGGCCCCTTCTTTGGTGCCATTAGAGTCTGAGGATGGATGCTGCGCAGCAATGCAGGGCCTTTCTTTAAAAAACGTAGCGCTTCGCGCGAAAGACGGAAACGGCAAAACCGTTTACAAAGATTTTGGGGAGCTGCTTTTTACACATTTTGGGCTATCCGGCCCTATGATTTTGTCCGCCAGCGCCCATATGCGTGCCTTCAGCCAAACAAACTATCAAATTATTTTGGATTTAAAGCCGGCTTTGCAGGAACAGGCGCTGGACGCCCGCGTTCTGCGGGAGCTTCACGCGGGAACCAACCGGGAATTTAAGACCATACTTTCCACTCTGCTGCCAAGGAAGATGATTTCCGTGGTAGCAAAGCGCTGCGAAATACCGGAAGATCAGCGGGCAAATTCCATCACAAAAAATCAGCGGCTACGGCTGGTTCGCCTGCTGAAGGAATTCGATATCTCCATTTCCGGCCCACGGCCGATAGAGGACGCCGTCATAACCTCCGGCGGCGTGGAGCTTTCCCAGGTAAATCCATCCACAATGGAATCCAAGCTGGTGGCCGGTTTGTATTTTGCCGGTGAGCTGCTCAATGCGGACGGATATACCGGCGGCTTTAACCTGCAGATTGCCTGGGCTACTGGAAGAATGGCGGGGCTGAATGCCGCGAGGTAAATGTCTTCTCCCCCTTTTTCGTCTTTATCTTCTCTGGAACACTGAATAGCCGTAAAGTTTGAAAGCCAGCTTGAATGTCTATGTTGTTTGGTGAAAGGAATGGTTATGAGGATGAAACGGCACAAAAGCATTGCAATTGACGGGCCATCCGGCGCAGGGAAAAGCTCTATGGCCCGGTCGCTCGCAAAACGGCTTGGGTTTTTGCATGTAGACACTGGTGCCATCTATCGTGCGGTGGGGCTTGCTGTCTACCGCCATGGAAAAGACCCCCGAGATTTTCGTGCGGTTGAAGATCTTCTACCTTCGATTGATGTTTCTCTCCGGCATGGAGCGGACGGAGTCCAACACATGCTGCTGGACAAAGCAGACGTAACGGATCAGATCCGGGGGCGCGATGTTTCCCGCTATGCTTCTCAGGTATCTTCTATCCCAGCTGTCAGAGCATTTTTGCTCTCTATGCAAAGAGAATTGCCGGAGCGCTATGATGTAATAATGGACGGAAGAGATATCGGCACCGTTGTGCTCCCCCACGCGGATGTGAAGCTTTTCCTGACCGCTTCCCCGGAAGAACGGGCGCAGAGACGCTTAACAGAGCTTGTCCAACAGGGTACGGATGTGAACTATGATTCCGTTTTGCGGGATATTCGGGAGCGGGATGACCGGGACAGCAGCCGGGATGCGGCGCCGCTGCGGAAGGCAGATGATGCGGTGCTTGTGGATTCTACTGGGCTTTCCATTGAAGCAACGTTGGATCTTTTGGAACACATTTCTAGAGATAAACTTGGAATGTAGCCCTGTATATTGAGGGATTCAGGGCTTTTTCCATAAGCCGCCCGAGAAAACAGGCAATGCGTTCTTACATAGAAGCGGAGGATGTCATGAATCGATTTTACTCCGGCGCCGTTACCGTGGTAGGCACAATTCTTTCTTTGTTTCTTCCGTGGGAGACGGAGGGATTGGATCATATTCCCCCGGGCGCCGTTCTTGTTTGCGGAAATCATAACTCCAATTGGGATCCGGTGCTTGTGGCTCTGGCGTTTACAAAGCGGCACCCGCTGCATTTCATGGAAAGAGTTGAATTGACGAGGATTCCCGTTTTAGGAACCATTATCAAATGGCTGGGCGCTTTTGGCGTGGACCGGGGCCACTCCGACCTGGGGGCAATCCGCCAGGCAATCCAGTATCTGAAAAACGGGGAAACGGTTATGATGTTTCCCCAGGGCGGCCGGGAAAAAGACAACCATAAAGAAGCCAAAACAGGCGCCGCGCTTTTGGCTCTGCGCACCGGAGTTCCCGTTTTGCCGGTCTATATAACAAAAAAGAAACGCATCTTTCGCAAAAATAAAGTTATCATCGGACATCCATACTACCCTCAAAAAACAGGAAAATGGAGCACAGCGGAGGAATACCGGCTGGTTGCCGGCGATCTTATGAACCGCATTATTGCATTAGGGAATGGTCATGAATAAGCTGATATTGGCAAAATCCGCCGGTTTTTGTTACGGTGTGCGGCGCGCGGTGGAACGGGCGGAGCAATCGGCGGAAGCATCCATCCCCTATGTAATGCTTGGCCCTGTGATACACAACAGCCAAGTAATCGAACATCTGGCCCGGATGGGCGTGGGGTGTGTAGAGCACCTTCAGGAGATTCCGGGGGAAACCGGGGCTATCATCCGGTCTCACGGTGTCGGCCGCCCGATTTATAAGGAACTGAAGGAACGGAAGATTCCGATTATTGATGCTACCTGCCCAAATGTTTCCAGAATTCACAAACTGGCAGTGGACGCGGAAAAAC
>JAQVYO010000208.1 GCA_028708585.1 Oscillospiraceae bacterium | reverse complement strand
TGTTTTACCACCGGATTCTTTTGTTCCGGGGTAAGACAGTCTTTTTTATTTTCAGGTTCCAAAAATTTCCCCCTATGGGAAAAATCGATTGCAAAGACAAATAACAGTGGGAATAAAGCGAATGTCAGCGGTTACATTATAAAAATAAACGCTTTATTTGCGAGGTGATTTTTTATGATGGGGTTTGGAAAAAATCTAGGAAAGAACAATCCGTTGGAGAAAAGGAAAAGGCGCGATCTTTCCTCCGGCTTGGAACAAAACCAAGAGGCCGCCGGAGCCTACACACAACAAAAAGATTCTGAAAATCAAAAATCCACCCCGGGGAAAAAAACGCTGCAAAAACAAAACGAAAATGCCCAGGAGAACCCGCCCTCCCAGAAAAGGATTCCTCAAACAATTTCAGATTGCCAGGAGCTGGTGCAGTCCACCTTTTTCCACAGTTCCGACTTGGTCACGCAGGTTTTTGATACCAAGCTGGGAAAAATCCTGATTGTGTATATCGATGGGCTTTTAAACAAAGATCTTTTAAACCGGGATGTCGTTACCCCATTAAAATCCGATTCGTTTGACGGGAATATTCCCAATTGCATCAAAACACCCTTTACAACCGCCAACGATTTTGATTCCTGCGTATCCAGCATTACCAATTCCAATATTTTGGTTTTCTATGAAAACAGCGGAATCGCATATATAGTGGACATCAAAGCCTGGGATAAACGTTCGGTGGAACAGCCGGACGCAGAATCGGTCATCCGCGGTCCTAAGGAAGGCTTTACCGAATGCCTTCGGACAAACACCTCGTTGATCCGCAGAAAAATTAAAAATCCCGCTTTGGTGTTTGAGGATCTGCAATTGGGCCGGCAAACCAACACAACGATTTCTCTTGTATATATTCATGGAATTGTAAACCGGAGAATTCTCAAGGATATCAAAGAACAGCTGTCTAAAATTGATATTGATGCTGTTCTGGAATCCGGCTACATCGAAGACTTTTTGGATCCAAATAAGTTTTCCCCCGTATCCAGCATCGGGCTGACGCAAAAACCGGATGTGGCTGCATCTAAAATTCTAGAAGGCCGTGTCGGCATTCTCTGTGACGGAACTCCTCATGTGCTTACCATTCCCGAACTATTTATTGAAAATATTCACACCAGCGAAGACTATTACGCCAGGATCCCCGGCGCTTCGGTTTTAAGAGCGCTCCGCCTGATTGGCCTGTTCATCGGCATTTTATTACCTGGATTATCCGTTGCTATCTTCACCTTTCATCAAGAAATGATTCAATCTTCCTTTTTATCTCACCTGATCTTATCCACCCAAAAAACACCGCTCCCCGTTTCTCTGGAGGCGTTCTTTTTGATTTTGATGTTTGAATTGCTGAGGGAAGCGGGAACGCGGCTGCCCAAGACCGTTGGGTCGGCCATTACCATTGTTGGCTCCTTAATTATCGGAGAAGCCGCGGTGAACGCGGGCATTGTGGGCGCACCTATGGTCATCATTATTGCTTTAACCGCGGTCGCTAGCTTCATTGTCCCAAACCTCTCGGAATTTATTATGCTTTATCGATATTTCTTTCTGTTTCTTGGCTCCGTTATGGGCTTAGTTGGAATTGGGGCCGGTGTTATGATTTTATTGACACAGCTGGCCTCAACCGAATCCTTTGGCGTTCCCATTCTTTCGATAAAATCCCTAAAGGACTCCATCGTCCGTTTTCCTTTCCAATCCATGAAATACCGCCCGCGTTCCATTGCCAAAGATAATGTCCGGAGGGTAAAATAGCAAATGCTATTTTAAATTGTTATGAAAAAAATGTTTATCCTTTTCCTGTGCGCCGCTTGCCTGCTCACTTTCACTGGATGCTGGAGCCGCGTTGAACCCAAAAATTTGGCAATGGTTAACAGCATCCTGTACGATTTAAATGATGAGGGACAACTAGCCATTTCAATTGAAATTATCAACACCAGCTCCCAAGGCGGTTCAGGATCCGGCGGCAGCTTAAGCAATGAACAGACGTCCGCGCTCATCATTGAGGAAAAAGGGGAAACCGCATCCAGAGCGGTTTCAAAGGCCAACAACTGCCTGGAAAAAGTGGTTTTTGCTGGATTAAACAAGGCAAGGATTTTTTCCGAAAAGCTTTCCGTACAAGGTCTTGCTCCTACCATGGATTTTATTACGCGGGATTTTTTGACCGATGAAACGCCATTTATGGTCGTTGTTGTCGGTAATGCTCCAAAAGAAATCTACCAATCCAGCACCGGAATGAGCGACATGGTCGGTAATTTTATTGACCGCCTGTATACGGTTGGGCCAATCAAAAGCAACCGGGCGGTTTTTGTCCGAACATTGGATTTCATGAAAGATTTCTATTTGGATGGAAAAGAGCCTGTCATGGGCCTGGCGCAGGTCAAGAAAGAGGAAGCGATAGAAAATCAGGCGCCCGGCAGCCAAAAGAGCCAAAAATCATCCGATACAGGGGTGGGGTCTTCCTCATCTGCTTCTTATAAAGAAACAAACGCCAAAACAAGTAACCACCTTGTTTATGAAGGACTCGCCGCCTTTAAGCAAGATAAGCTTGTGGGTTATATGAATGGAACCGAAACGATGGCTTACAATTTAATTACCAACAATTTTGGCTACTCCTCGCTCATAGTTCCGGTTCAAAAAGATCCCGTTGCTTTTTCCATGGAAAATGGGAAAAATAATGTTAAAACCGT
>JAQVYO010000207.1 GCA_028708585.1 Oscillospiraceae bacterium | reverse complement strand
GATGGACGCATATGCTTCGCTGATTTCCAATAATCTGAACGTGATTATGAAGGTGTTAACCAGCATTACCATTTTGATTACCATTCCAACCATTGTGTTCGGGTTTTACGGGATGAATGTCAATCTGCCCGATACCACATGGTGGTTTCCCATCTGCCTATCCTGCGGGCTGGCCATTCTTGTGGGTATCATTTTGAAGGCAAAGGATCTATTTTAGCGCAGAAAATTTCGGGCAGCCGCAAAGAAACCCTCTTTTGCGGTTGCCCGAAGCTGCTGTCAAGACGGAGAAATGTATGCGAAAAATTCATGGCGTTTTATAAAATATGGATCTGTTTGGAGGAATGGGAACGCCTATTTTATCAGCTCTTCCCCTATTGCCACGGCGTCGTACACCATAGTGTCACAGTGTTCTTTTTTGTCCGCGCTGTGATTTGCAAGGAGCTGGTGGCAAATCAGCGAACCGTTTTTTTCGCGGAACTTCCGCAGAAACGCTGCGGCGGTCTTTTCATCTTTCCCGGCAAGGCCCAGCGCCATCAATACGCCGGAAACTGCGCCGCAGGTGGAGCCGTGCCGCATTCCGCTGCCAAAGTTTGCCGCAATTTTATAAGCGGTGTCTTCATCAATGCCTAATTCCTTGCAGAACGGAAGGAAAGAAGCCTGGCTGCAGTTGTAATGTTTTTTTGTGTCCTCGCGCAGCTGATGCGCATGATCAATTTTAGTCATGTCAACACTCCCTTGGTTTCAGTATGAGCCGGATCTGCCCTCCCTCCAGCGCTGGCCTGAAAGAGCAAAGCCATTCTTTATGAAACAGCATACCGCAGATGCACCGGTTTTTCAAGAAAAATACCGTCAAACGGCTCCAATTGATATCTTCAATTAAAACTGTTTTTGGCCTGGCCAAAAAGCAGATCAATGCGTCGGGTCAGCGCCTGATGTTCCGGAAGAGAAAGAGAAGGGTCCTGGCTTAAAATCTGGGCTGTGGCTTCCTGCGCCTGCGCCAGGACCTTCATATTGCAGGTTAGATCGGCGATTTTCAGGTTGGGCAGCCCGTGCTGGCGGGAGCCAAAAAAATCGCCCGGACCGCGCAGCTTCAGATCCTCCTCGGAAATTTTGAATCCGTCGGATGTTTTGCATAGGGCGGAAAACCGGGCGGCCGCCTCCCCGCTGTTGCTGGAGGAAAGGAGAATACAGTAGGATTTGTGTACTCCGCGCCCCACCCGGCCGCGCAGCTGATGTAGCTGGGAAAGGCCGAACCGGTCCGCGTTTTCCACCACCATGAGCGCGGCGTTTGGAACATCTACCCCGACCTCGATGACAGTGGTGGAGACCAATATGTCAATGTCACCGGCGGAAAAAGCGTTCATCAACTTGCCTTTTTCCAGGGCACTCATCCGCCCGTGTACAAAAGAAACCCGAAGGTCGGGGAACACTTCCCGCCGCAGACGCCCGGCATATTCCGTTACCGCCTTGGCTTCGGCGGTTTTTTCCCCTTCTTCCACCAGCGGGCAAACGATGTAGGTCTGCCGGCCTTCCGCCGCCAGTTTGCGGACAAATCCGTAAAGCGCCTGGCGTTTGTTTTCACCGATAACGAAGGTGTCCACCTTTTTTCGCCCGGGAGGAAGCTCGTCCAAAATGGAAATGTCCAAATCCCCATATAGAATCAAAGCCAACGTGCGGGGAATGGGAGTCGCTGACATCACAAGCACATGGGGGTTTTCCCCTTTGGCGGTCAGCGCGCCCCGTTGGTGGACGCCGAACCGGTGCTGCTCGTCGGTAATGACCAGACCCAGCCGGAAAAAGTCCACTCCTTGAGAAATCAGCGCATGGGTGCCGATCAATAAATCAATTTCACCTTTGGCAGTGCGTTCCAGAACGGTTCTCCGGGCTTTGGCGGGGAGAGAGGCGGTTAAAAGACCGGTGCGGACCCCCAGGTTTCCCATCAGGGTATGAAGCGTCTGCTGGTGTTGGCGGGCCAGAAGCTCTGTTGGGGCCATCAGCGCCGATTGCACGCCGTTTTTTGCGGCAAGATAGATGAGCGCCGCGGCCACCATGGTTTTTCCGGACCCCACATCTCCCTGCACCAGCCGGTTCATGGGAACGGGAGTGGACAGATCCGAAGCGGCCTCCGAAATGGCCCTTCGCTGGGCGTTGGTCAGCGAAAAAGGAAGCGCCTTATAAAAAGGCTCCAGGGAAACGGGGGACAAAGCCCGCCCTTTTTTGGCGGATCGTTGCTTTTTCAGCAAAGAAAGCCCGGATGAAAAAACGAACAATTCTTCAAATACCAGACGACGTTTTGCAATTTCAAGGGCATCCAGGGATGGAGGGAAATGGATGGTTTCATAGGCGAAACGGGCGTGGGCCAGCTGATAGCTGTGCCGTACCTGGGCAGGCAGGCAGTCTGGAATGGAATCCTTCAGCGCGTTCAGAGCTTCTCGGATGGCTCGGGAGAGCATGCTGCTGGTGATGCCCGCGGTCAGGCGATAGATAGGGACAATCCGCCCGGTCAAAAGACGAGGGGCGTCCGCCCGTTCAAAGATGGGGTTGGACATCTCCCGCCGGTGGGAAGTTCCCTCAATTTTGCCGTAGAAGATATAGCGCCGGCCGGGAAGCAGCGCATTGCGCACATAGCTTCGGTTGAAAAAAACCACATCAAGAGTTCCGCTTTCATCCAGAACGGCGGCCTTGGAAATCTCCAGGCCCTTTCGCACACGGGTGA
>JAQVYO010000206.1 GCA_028708585.1 Oscillospiraceae bacterium | reverse complement strand
TGTTCCAGCTGCGCATCCTGCGAAAAAGAGTAACAAAACAGGTTAAATCGTTTACACCTATCATTGAACAAAAAAAGGAGAAGCCGTCTAAAAACAGGCGGCTTCTCCTTTCTGCAAGTCTATTCTTGGCCAATGAACGCATTGACCGCTTCCACGCTCTTGGTGTCTCCTACAAAAATCAGGGTATCCCCCTCCAGAAGCGCCGCATAAGGCCCCGGAGATAAGATGATTTGCTCCCCCCGGCGGATGGCAATGATTGTCGCCCCCGTCTGCTGCCAGAATTTTAAATCGCCAATGGTATGCCCCAGCATGGCAAAATTTTGGGGAATATCGACCTCATAATTGGAGAAAGGGCTGGCCTTGGAAAACTTCTGATTGATCCGGACAATGGAAACGGCTACCTCGGAAATTTCCCGGCACAGCGTTTCCTGATGATGCAACAACTCATTGAGTTTGTTTTGATACGTCCGGATATCATTTTGAGCGCCGAATCGCTCCACATAAAGCCTCGCGTTTTCCACCGATGCAATGCGAATGCCGCTGTTCTGCTTGATTTCAATGATTTTCATATCCTCCAGCAATTTCATTGCCCTGCGAATGGTTTCCGGAGGTACGCCGTATTCGGAAGACAGCACCGAACGGCCGGAAATTCTTGCCTTTTCCTTCAGCTCCCCTCGAGATATCCGCAGCGCAACACCAAGCGCAATCTGAGAGTAAACCGGAGGAATTACCATGCTGCCCAAAAAAACGCACCCTTCCTCATAAAATTCTAAAAGCCATGGACTGGAAAATGCAAATGGTTCTAGAGAGATTGCAAATGGATTATAACACGTTTCGCTAAAAATGCAAATCCCCTTTGCTGGTGAAAACCGGGGTTCTCCCGTCTTTTCATACAGTGGGAGAATAGAAAACCCGAAAAAGTAAAAATTTATTTTCAAAGGGTCTTGTAAAACGCGGAAGGATTGATTAAAATAATCATGTTTTGAAACGCATACTTTGATCCATGGGCGGGCGGCATCCGCTTCATCCGCACGGATTCTGCTTTTTGTAAAATCAATGATTCAGGCTAACGGCTAAGAAAGGGTTTTCCATGGGACAGGAACATGTCAGAGAATATTTGCTTCCACGGCGGGAGGAAGCGGTCCAGAGCCATAACAACGACTTATCCCCCGTCCAAATCGCATATTTAAAGCAAAAAGCAGCTTTCGTTTTGCCCAAGCGCGTCTATCACTACAGTAAACTAATGGGCGTTTCTCCAACCGGCATAAAAATTACTGCGGCGGCCACTCGGTGGGGTAGCTGCAGCCCACAGAACAGTCTCTGTTTTTCCTGCAGAGTGATGCTGCTGCCGGAGGAAACGGTCGATTCCATCATTGTTCACGAGCTTGCCCATATTCGGGTCAAAAACCACAGCGCGGATTTTTACCAGGAAGTAGAAGCCTACTTGCCGGACTATCAGGATCGCATCGCCCCTCTTCGCAAATTTAGGACAGGGCATGCGGCTTCAACCCCTTCCATCTCATATTGAGCTTCGTTCCGCCCATACGCCGGGCGGTTTTCTTTTTCAGAATTGGAACTTCCTTGAAGCCGTCCGGCGAAAATTTGCAACTTGATTCTTTTTTTCTTGCAAATAAAACAAAAACTAATTAGAATAGTACTTGGCGTTATCAAATTAGAGAGGAGACACAAAAATGAACTTACGATCCCCAAACAGCAACGATGCAACCAGAAGCGCAAACCGATCCCGCAGTGTGGTGCCGTCCAGCGGACTTTGTTCCCGCTGTGTGGATGGATGCCGCGGAAACTGTGAAGTGTTCCGCTCCACCTTTCGCGGACGCGAATTGATCTATCCCGGCCCGTTCGGTGACGTCACCGCCGGCGGAGACAAAAATTACCCCGTGGACTATTCCCATTTGAACATCCAGGGATATGCCATGGGCGCCCGGGGCCTGCCCCAGGGTGTGGAACAGAACCCCGACAATGCGCTTTTTCCCAATGTAAACACGGAAACGGAATACGGCTGGGACACGAAAGTTAAGATGAACGTGCCGCTGTTCACCGGCGCGCTGGGTTCCACGGAAATCGCCCGGAAAAACTGGGACCATTTCGCCGTTGGCGCGGCGCTTGCCGGCATCACCATCGTATGCGGCGAAAACGTCTGCGGCATTGACCCGGAACTGGTTCTGGACAAGGACAATAAGATCCGCAAAGCTCCGGATATGGACCGGAGAATTGCGGCATACCGCAGATATCACAACGGGAAAGGCGAAATGCTGATCCAGATGAATGTGGAAGACACGCGTCTGGGCGTTGCGGAGTACATCATCGACAAACATGGGATCGACACCATTGAACTTAAATGGGGCCAGGGCGCAAAGTGCATCGGCGGAGAGATTAAAGTCAGTTCTTTGGAGCGCGCGCAGGAACTAGCCCGGCGCGGTTACATCGTTACCCCGGACATCGGCGATCCAGCCAACCAGGCAGCTTATCGCGACGGCGCCATCAAGGAATTTGAGCGTCACAGCCGTCTTGGCTTTGTCAGCGAAGAGTCCTTTTTCGCGGAAGTTGAACGGCTGCGGAAGCTAGGCTTCAAGCGCATCACCCTGAAAACCGGCGCATACAGCCTGCGTGAGCTGGCCATGGCCATCAAATGGTGCTCCAAAGCGAAAATTGATCTTCTGACCATCGACGGCTCCCCCGGCGGAACCGGCATGAGTCC
>JAQVYO010000205.1 GCA_028708585.1 Oscillospiraceae bacterium | reverse complement strand
CCTTCCAATTTGGTTTTCCTGTTAAAAATCCGTGCAAACCGCACCAGAAAGCCATGTGCTTCCAAGCGCCCCGCATAGGCTCCAACGGTGGGGAAATAAAATGGATTGCGATAAGAAAGCCCTTTCTCCCAAAAGGCTTCTTCCAGCGCCTTATGAATTCGCTGGCAATTTCCATATCCGCCAAATTCGCAGACCAAACGTCCGCCTGGCCTTAGAACGGATCGGATGCTCTCCATCAGTCCGTCTTGATTGTCAATCCAATGAAACACCGCATTGGAAAACACAGCGTCGAACTGCTCCGGCATGGTAAAATTGGATGCATCCTTTTGAAAAAACGAAAGTTCCGGATACTTGTTCCGGGCCAGCGCAAGCATATCCTCCGAAGCATCCACACCCACAACGAAAGCGCCCAAATCCGCAATTTTTTTGGAAAGCACTCCGTTTCCGCAGCCTAAATCCAAAATTTTTTCACCCGGTTCAAGCTCCAGCAGCCCCAGCAAATCCTCTCCATGCCGGTACACAAAGTCAAATTCCTGTTCATATTTTTTTGCATCCCAGTTTTCATTCAAATTCTCCGCCTCCCCGCGTTCTCCCCCAGCCAGGGACGCTTTCCTGCCGGCACTGCCCCTATTTAAAGTAAAACCATATAAACCGGAATGGAAATCATACTGATTAGCGTTGTGAGAACCGTTACCAGCGTTCCGAACTCATAATCGGCGCCATAACTTTTTGCCACAACCCCGGTGCTGGTCATAGCCGGCATAGCAGATTGAATGACAAACACCTTTGCCATCAGCGGCGGAAGCGGGATAAACCGTTCCAGCAGGACAACCGTCAGGGGGCAGATGAGAAACCGTGCCAGAATCAAAACCACAATGTCCCGATCCAGCCGAATATCTCCCGGCCGGATGGAATGGAGCACAATTCCGATAAAGAGCATAGCCAATGGGGTCGTCATTTCCCCAATATACCGGCTGCTTTCCATAATAAAATCAGGGAGTTTTATTCCCAGCAAAATGAATGCAATGGCAATCGCAAATCCTGCCAGCGCAGGATTGAGCATCTTTGTGAAAGATCGCCGTGTAAAACGAGCGGGACCACACTCCAGCGCGCCGTCTTTCCGGATTTCGTAATTGCCCACCGTCCAAAAAAACATTGTGTTCGCAATGTAGTACAGCAGAACATAGGGCGTGCTCGCCTCCCCAAAAAGCGCCAAATTAACGGCAAGGCCGATGAAAATGGTATTGGATGTAAAGAACACCGACCGAAAAATTCCCTTCCGCCCTTTTTTCACTTTCAAAAGATTGCTGACCAGAACTCCCAGCAGATAAGTCAGGCCAATGGATAAAAAAGGGACAACCAGCCCTCCGCCCAATTCTTCCAGTTTGGCGCGGTCAAATTGAGCAGACAAATTCCAGAACATATAGCAAGGAAGGGAAACATTCAAAATCAGTTTGGAGAACGTTTCGCTGGTCTGGCCGTTCAGCCAGCCGATATGGGTTAAAAGCCATCCTGTCATAAACATGATGATAATGGTCAGGATGCTTTCCATGGAATGTAGAAATATGGATAACATGTAAAGCGGACCTCTCTGAAAAGGCGCCAATTTTCCTGGGATACCTTTTGCATCTTCGGACAGCGCGGTTCTATAATAGCCGCGCTGCGGCTATTATATCACGTTACACGGCGGGGATACAATCTGTTTTCGCACCCTTTCATTGCGGTATAGGCGGCATAGGGAACCGCAGCGGATCCGACGCGAAAGCGCATGGTAAGACGGGCATCCGATTGACATGGTTCTATCCTTACGATACAATGAAAACCAAAAATGACAAAGGCAACAGCAAAGAAAGGGCGGTGCTGGCATGGATAAACATACTGCACTAAAGCAGTATTTTGGCCACATGACCTTTCGTCCCGGACAGGAAGAAGGAATAGACGCGCTGCTTTCCGGACGGGACGTCCTGGGGGTCATGCCCACCGGAGCGGGAAAATCCATGTGCTATCAAATACCCGCCATACTGCTGGACGGCGTAACAATGGTCGTTTCTCCGCTGATTTCGCTCATGAAGGACCAAGTCGCTTCTCTTTCTCAAGCAGGTGTCCCCGCCTCCTTTCTCAACTCATCTCTCAGCAAAGCACAGCGCCAGGAAGTCATGCGGCGAGCGGAACAGGGGCGCTACAAAATGATCTACGTTGCGCCGGAGCGGCTGGAAGCACCGGATTTTCTGCGTTTCGCATCACATATCCGCATTTCGCTTCTTGCAGTTGACGAAGCGCACTGCGTATCTCAGTGGGGCCAGGATTTTCGGCCCAGCTATTTAAAGATCCCGGACTTTATCGAGGGGCTGCCTCACCGGCCTGCCGTGGGCGCGTTCACCGCCACAGCCACTTCCGCGGTTAAGGAAGACATTGTTCGGATGCTGCATCTCCGGCATCCCCTTGTTCTGACCACAGGCTTTGACCGGCCAAATCTGTATTTTGATGTAAAAGCGCCGAAAAACAAGATGGCATTTTTGCTGGACTATTTAGGCCGAAACGCCGAAAAAAGTGGGATCATATATTGCGCCACCCGCAAGGGAGTAGAATTGGTCTGTCATACGCTGCGCCAAAACGGCATATCCGTCACGCGCTACCACGCCGGACTGGATCCGGAAGAGCGCCAAAATAATCAAGAAGATTTTGCCTGCGACCGGAAACATGTCATGGCCGCAACCAA
>JAQVYO010000204.1 GCA_028708585.1 Oscillospiraceae bacterium | reverse complement strand
TGCCCAAAACGTCTCCATGAGGGGAGAAGATAAGCAAAGCATTCTGGAGGAACTGCGCCCCGCGCGCCGCCTGGAGAAAATCAACCATATCCTGCTGCGGGAAATTGAAATTTTGCAGCTGGAACAGGATATGCAGATGAAAATCCGGGACCAGCTGGGCCGGAATCAAAGGGATTATATTTTAAGAGAACAGATGAAAGTGATCCGTTCGGAATTGGGTGAAGGAGAAGATCCGGGCACGGAACAGGAGGAATATGCGTCTAAAATTGCCTCCGCACATCTGCCTAAAGAAGTAGAAGAAAAATTGCAGAAGGAACTTTCCCGCCTTGCAAAACAGCCTTTTGGTTCTGCGGAATCCGCGGTATTGCGCAATTATCTTGATACCTGCCTGGAACTGCCCTGGAACAAGAGAACCAAAGAGCGGGTGGATGTGGAAGCCGCCAGGAAACGGCTGGATAAAGACCACTACGGCCTTGAAAAGGTTAAGGAGCGCATCTTAGAATTTTTAGCGGTCAAGCAACTGGCGCCAGACTTAAAGGGACAGGTAATTTGCCTGGTTGGCCCGCCGGGCGTTGGCAAAACGTCCATTGCCCTGTCTGTTGCAGGCGCCATCAACCGAAAACTTGCAAGGCTTTCTCTGGGTGGCGTGCGGGACGAGGCAGATATTCGAGGGCACCGGAAAACGTATGTAGGGGCTATGCCGGGAAGGATCATCTCAGCCATTCTTCAGTCTGGTTCAAAAAATCCCCTGATGGTGCTGGATGAGATCGACAAGCTTGGCAGCGACTACCGGGGCGACCCCTCCGCCGCTTTGCTGGAAGTTCTGGATGCGGAACAAAATTACGCGTTCCGGGACCACTATGTGGAATTGCCCTTTGATCTCTCCGACGTGCTTTTTATTACAACTGCGAATACGACTGCAACCATTCCCCGGCCGCTGCTGGACCGTATGGAAGTAATTGAACTTGGAAGCTATACGGATGAAGAAAAGCTGCAAATTGCAAAAAATCATTTGCTGCCTAAGCAGATAAAGCGCCATGGAATGAGAAGAAGTACCCTGCGCATGACGGACGATGCCATACGAGAGGTAATCGTCAGTTATACGCGGGAATCCGGCGTGCGTATATTGGAACGGGAGCTTGCCGCCATCTGCCGGAAAGCGGCCATGAAGCTTGTTTCCGGCGAGGCAAAGCAAATTTCCATCACAGGAGATATGCTGGAAGAATTTTTGGGTACTCGGAAATATTACCCGGAACGGCTGCCTATTACGGAACAGGTTGGCGTTGTCAACGGGCTTGCATGGACGTCGGTTGGCGGCGAAATTTTGGAAGTGGAAGTCAATGTGGTGGACGGATCCGGAAAGGTGGAACTCACCGGAAATTTAGGCGACGTTATGAAAGAATCCGCTCATGCCGCCCATTCCTATATCCGAAGCCGTGTCAAAGAGCTTGGAATCGACCCGGACTTTTATAAGAATAAAGACATTCATGTGCATTTTCCCGAGGGCGCTGTTCCAAAAGACGGCCCTTCCGCTGGTATTACCATTGCAGTGGCAATGGTATCCGCATTGACAGGGGCGTATGTCAAACGCGGCCTTGCAATGACGGGGGAAATTACGCTTCGCGGCAGGGTTCTTCCGATCGGCGGCTTAAAAGAAAAGACCATGGCGGCCCTGCGCCATGGAATAAAGACCGTCATCCTGCCGGCAGACAACACCGCTGACTTAGAGGAAATTGACCAGACCGTGCGAAACGCGCTCCATTTTATTGCGGTGGAACATATGGACACTGTATTATCAGAGGCGTTAGATTTCTCCGTTGCCGAACAGAATCAAAACAGCGCAGCTACCATGCCGGAACCCCAGGAAGCAAAGGGCGCAACCGCCTTTAAGCAATAAGAGCGCGCGGAAACGATCCCCCTCCGCCAGGGAGCTTCCCCTGTGGAGGGGGACAATCAAATTGATATACCGCTTTTTGAACTACAAAAAAACAGCAGATTTCATTCTGCCAATGGGGTTATACATGAATTTGCAAAACACGGAATTTTTAAGATCTGCCGTCAAAGAAGAGGATTTTCCCAGAAACGGGAAACCTCAGATCGTCTTTTCCGGACGCTCCAACGTCGGGAAATCCTCTGTAATCAACCGCCTTTTGGGCCGTAAAAATTTTGCTCGGGTGGGCAATACGCCGGGTAAAACCGTTCATATCAATTTTCTTTCTGTGGACGGCGCTTTTTATCTGGTGGATTTGCCCGGATATGGTTATGCCAAAGTCTCAAAATCGGAACGGGAACGATGGGGCCGCCTGATTGAGCGTTATTTTTCCGTATCCGGACTCATCACCTACGGTGTCATGATTGTAGACGCCCGCCATAAGCCAACAGAGGACGACCGGGTGATGTCGGCTTGGTATCAAGAAAGCGGCTGCCCTTTTGTAGTTGTGGCCAATAAAACAGATAAGGTAAAAAAAAGCCAGCGGGAAACTTCCGTTGCCTGCATTGCCGAAACATTGCAATTAAATGACACCACCAAGATACTGCCTTTTTCCGCTGTAACCGGAGAGGGGAGAGGGAAGTTGCTTGGTTTGATTCTGGAGCATGTGGAGGAGAAAGCATGAAATATGTCCGCATAATGAAAGACGGCGCGGCGGTTTGGGGCGTTTTACAGGGAACCGCCATTCGTACACTCGAAAAGGCACCATGGGAAACCCTGTCCTATGACGGTGGTATTC
>JAQVYO010000203.1 GCA_028708585.1 Oscillospiraceae bacterium | reverse complement strand
ATAGGCCAGAAAAAGAAAAACACCCATCAGAAAGCCACGCCAAAGATACTCCTTTTTGAGTTGTTTCCACCGTTTCAAAAAAACCAAAGACAGCAGAATGCCCGCCGTCAGAAATCGGATGGAAAGAAGATAAAAGGTAGGCAGATGGTCAATGGTGTTTTTCATTATCACAAAAGAGCTGCCCCAAATCAGGGCGGCTAAAAGCAAAAATAACTTCGCTGATTTTTGGAACAACGTTTTATTTGTCATACATTGCGGCTCCTCTGCTTTCAATCTTGTAAACGACATTGCAAATATGGTACCATAAAGTCATCTCAACGGCGTTCCACAGGAGGAATTATGTCTAAATTGAACCGGGATTTTTACAATCGAGATACCCTGACGGTCGCCTCTGCGCTCCTTGGAAAATATTTGGTGCGGATGACGGAACGCGGACCCCTGGTCTGCCGCATTTCCGAAACGGAAGCCTATATCGGACGGATGGACAAAGCCAGTCATGCCTGGGGATACCGAAAAACCGCCCGGAACCAGGTGATGTTCGGTCCGCCGGGCTTTGCCTATATCTATTTGATTTACGGCCTTCATTCCTGTCTCAATTTTGTAACGGAACAGGAAGGAGAGCCTTCTGCCGTACTTCTTCGGGGCGGCCTGCCCCGGGGAAATTTAGAAACGCTTGCCCAAAACCGCTTCGGCCTCTCAGTTCACCAGCTTAGCGCCTATCAGATGGCCCATTTTCTCGACGGGCCGGGTAAACTTTGCCGGGCGCTGTCCCTTTCCCGGGAGGAAAACGCAACCGATTTAACGGGCGGAACGCTTTTTGTTTGCGACCGTCTGGAAGACGTGGGTCTCCCCTCCCATTTGGGAGATGATGCTCCCTTTGCCGTTCACATCGGCAAGCGCATCGGCATCGACTACGCGGAGGAAGCGGCAGACTTCCCTTGGAGGTTCTTTTTATGACCATTTTTGACTTAGACGGAACCCTGATCGATTCCAACGGAGTCTGGCTGCAAATTGATCTGAAATTTTTGGAAGACAGGGGGCTGCTCCACAGCAGGGAATATAGCGAGTATGTCTCCCATGCCACATACCAAAACGCCGCAGCTTACACCAAATCCCTCTTTCATCTGCCCGAAACCGCGGCAGAGATTTTGCAGATCTGGTCGGAAATGGCCTATGAGGCTTATGCAAAAACGATACGGCTCAAACCATTTGCCCGGGACTATTTGTCTTTGCTTTCTTCCCGCGGGGAAACGATGGCTATCGCCACCTCCTGCATGGATCACCTTTGCAGCGCCGTTCTGGAGCAGACGGGAATCCGCCCCTTTTTCTCGTCCGTGACCACCGTTCGGGAAATCTCCCGGGACAAAAGCAGTCCGGATATTTTTCTGCTCGCCGCGGAAAAAGAAGGGGTGGCTCCCGCCCAATGCACCGTTTTTGAAGACTCTCCCTATGCCTGCCGGGGCGCCAAGGCCGCGGGCATGAAGGTGGTAGGCGTTTATGATTCCTTCTTCTCTTCTTACCAAAGGGAGATGGAAACGCTTTGCGACCGGTACATTATCAGCTTTCGCGAACTGCTCCACTAGCTTTCCCTGCGGCGCTTGTTTCCCACCCCGTTTTGGCCTCAAATTTCCGTCCTGCTTGCACCCCTCAAATGTTCCCCCGGAGGCCGGCTCCCCCCAGAGAACGTTTTTTTCCTTCGGGGCTTTTTAAAATCATTCGGAGATTTTGTGCATATGCTCTTTGGATGTATTGGCCATCAGGCGCTTGGTTCCTACCTGGTCGAAGGCCACCTCCAGCAGCGCATCATTTCCCATAGCCTGAACGGAAAGCACCATACCCCTTCCAAACGCCCGATGCTTGACCAGATCGCCCTTGTGAAATGCCGCCGCGGCGGTCCGCCCAGCGCCGCTGCCAAGCCCTTTATATGTACTGCGAAACACGGGCTTTCCCTTGCTTTCGTAATGCACCTGACGGTCCGGATAACCCAAAGGCGCTTTCCGGGAGAGTTCTCCAGCCGTTTCTTCCGCCTCCAGGCCATGTGCCTGGCCGGTCCGCTCCAAATACTTGTCGGGGATTTCGTCCACAAACCGGGAAAGCCGGTTGCTCCCGGTGCGGCCGAACAGCATCCGGCTCTGGGCATGGGTGATCACCAGGCGTTCCTTTGCCCTGGTAATGCCCACATAGCAAAGCCGCCGCTCTTCCTCCAGTTCTTCCGGGTCGCCAATGCTGCGTATGCCGGGGAAGATTCCTTCTTCCGCACCCACAAGAAACACATCGGGAAACTCCAGTCCCTTTGCGCTGTGCATGGTCATCATCACCACACAGTCCTCCGACGCATCCCGGCTGTCCAAATCGGTATAAAGAGCAATTTCCTCCAAGAATCCCAAAAGCGTTGGCTGAGAATTGTCCGCTGTATAGGCTGCAATGCTGGATTTCAGTTCCAGCACATTTTCCGCCCGGCTGCGGTTTTCTATCGTGTTTTTTTCTTCCAGCATGGTAAGATATCCGGTTGCGGCAACCACTTCTTCATAAAACACAGGGAGCGGCATGTTTTCCGAACGTCCGTTCAGCTGCTCGATCATATTCGTAAACTGAGCAAATCGGGGCGCGGCTTTGGCAAGTTCCGGGTAATGCCTTGCATGCTTCAAAATTTCCCAAAGCGGCAATCCCTCCCCTTCCGCAATACGAACGGCAGTCTCTACCGTTTTGGGGCCGATCCCTCTGGGCGGATGG
>JAQVYO010000042.1 GCA_028708585.1 Oscillospiraceae bacterium | reverse complement strand
CTTCAGCCGCCGGCTTTGCGCTCTTTTACTCTGCGATTGCTTCTTTCAAAGCTTTCCCAGGCTTAAACACAGGGACCTTGGATTCCGGAATTACAATGCTCTCCTTGGTCTTTGGGTTGCGGCCAATGCGGGCGGCACGGCTTTTCACTTCAAACGCGCCGAATCCAACAAGCTGCACCTTTTCACCATCGATCAAGGAAGCTATAATAACGTCAATTGCCGCGTTCACAGCACGCTCGGTATCTTTTTTGGAAAGGCCGGCCTTTTCCGCCGCCGCGTTGATTAGTTCCGCTTTATTCATACTATTTGTCCTCCTGCACATTTTTGGGCCACCGGACGGCAGCTTTTATTCTTAAAAAAGGCATGGCCCGGGCGCAAAGTTCCCTTTTCACAGCCTTTCATAAGCATTTTGCCTGTTCCCACAAAACATCCATCTCATCCAGGCTCATCGATGCAAAAGAGAGACCGCGCTTTGTGGCAATGCGCTCCATCTGCTGAAAGCGGAATATAAATTTATCCGAAGCGTGATTTAACGCCTCTTCCGGATCCGCTCGAAGAAAACGGGCCACATTTACAGCGGAAAAAATCAAGTCGCCCAGTTCCTCCTCCATATTCTCCCCATTTTGAACGGCACTTTTCAGTTCAGACAGCTCTTCGGACAGCTTGTCCAGCGCATCGGAAATATCTGGCCAGTCAAACCCCGCTTTTTTTGCTTTGTTTTGGATTTTCTCCGCCCGCCAGAGGGCCGGCAAGCTTTTTGCAACGGCCTCCATCGCGGATGCCGCAGTCTTCTGCCCTTTCTCTTTTCGTTTGATTTCATCCCAGTTTTCGAGCACTTCCCGGGCGCTGGAAACCGTTTCGTTTCCAAAAATATGAGGGTGGCGTCCGATTAATTTTTTACAGGTTCCATCCGCCACTCCGTTTAGATCAAAGCGGCTGGCTTCCTCCTCTAGAGCAGTATGAAACACCACCTGCATAAGAACATCTCCTAGTTCCTCTCTGAGGTGCTCGGAGTCCTTCTCATCAATGGCTTCTACTACCTCGTAGGCTTCTTCCAGAAAATTACGCCGGATGCTTGCATGGGTCTGTTCCCGGTCCCAGGGGCATCCGTTTTCTGACCGCAGAATACGCACAATCGAAACCAAATCCTCCACCGTATAGTTTTTTTTATATGCAAAATCTATCATAGTTTCCAGTCCTTCGCAAGTGTTTTATTTATTTTATATGTAAAATCCTCGCAATTTTTTCGCCTTTCGGCATTAGACTCAAATCATCCTTTGAAATGATGCGCAGGAAAATTACCAAAACTGCGTAAACCGCAACACCGACCGCAACCGCAACCAATACGGAAATCGCATTGACGATCAGAACACGCCCGTCGCCCAAAATGCCCAAAACAGCCCGGTGCATCAGTCCGTAAGAGGCCCATACGGCAAGCCCCATGATACCGGCGGCTAGGGCAGGCTTTACTAGTATTTGGAACAAACTTGGCCGTTTAGGCAACAGCCGGCAGATAAAGATAAAATTCAAAATGGCAATCACCGCGAAACAAAGCATGGTGCCGATCGGTGCGCCTTTGATGTTGATTTCGGGATTGCCCACCAAAAACCAGTTCACGGAAATCTTCACCAAACCGCCGGCCAGCATGGTAAGAACTGGGATATTCACTTTTCCATGGGCCTGCAGAATACTGTTGGTCACCAGCATCATGCAGACAAAAATAGACGCAATTCCCAAAACTGCCAAAAGAGGCGTTCCCGAGGCGGCTTCCTCGGGTTTAAAAGGATAAACCAGCTGTAAAATCGGGCCGGATAAAACGGACAGGCCAATACCGGCGGGGAAAGACAAAATTGCTGTAATCCGCATGGCGGAATTGACAATTTTGCTGATCCCTTCTCTGTCCTCCCGGGCAAGGCAGGCCGCCACCGACGGAATAATGCTCACTCCCAACGGCACGATAAAGGAGGATGGGAGATTATAAAGATTCATCGTGTTAAAATATGTGCCGTAATACCAGCTGGCCAGCTTTTCGCTGAACCCAACCGCATTTTGAAGCCGCAGCATCACCAGTTGATTATCCACCAGAGTGATAATGCTCATGACGGAAGAGCCAATCGTAATTGGAATGCCAAGTTTTAAAATTTGCCCTAAAATTTCCTTTCGGCTGTCCGGTATATCATGAGCCGCAGCGGTTTCTTTCCGTCTATCAGAAAAATAATCAAAAATTAAAAAAATAAAGGAAAACAGCGTGCCCATGGTAACGCCAAAAATCGCGCCGCTGGCCGCCTTCGCCTCATGATAGCCACACTGCAACAGCACCGTAACCAGTAAAAGCCCAACCAGCAGCTTGCTGGCGGCTTCAAGAACCTGAGAAATGGCGGTTGGCACCATTCGGGACTGTCCCTGGGTATATCCCCGGAACGCGGAAATGCAGCAGACAAAAAACACCGCTGGAGCCAGTGCCTTGACCGCATACCAGGCGTTGGAATTCTTCATAAAGGAAGCAAGCTGCTGCGGAAAAAGGAACATCACCAGAGAACCGGCGGCGCCCACAATCGCAAAGGTAAGGAACGCAACCTGAAACGTCCGTTTTTTCTGATTGTTCCGGCCAAGGGTTTGCGCTTCGGACACCAGTTTGGACAAAGCCAGGGGCAGGCCCGCGGTGGAAATGGTCAGCAGCACATTGTAAATATTATACGCCGTGCCAAAATATCCATCCCCTCTCCGGTGAGCATATTTCCCAGAGGGATCTTATAAAGCGCTCCAATAATTTTTACTACGGCCACCGCCGCGGCCAACGTGGCGGCGCCGCCCCAAAACGTCTGTTTTTTTAAATTTGCCAAATGCTCTGTCCTCCCTGGCTATCCAAACACCTTTTGCATTGCGTAGTGCCGCACTTCCCACAGCACCCGTTCCAAATCAATCGTTTGGAATGTCCCATTTTCATATATGATTTTCCCCGCCGTCATATTCATCACAACATCGCTTCCCCGGGCGGCAAATACCAAATGAGAAAGAACGTCATGGCAAGGTGCCAGATGAGGCCGGTCAAAATCCAGTAAAATCAGATTTGCCGCAAACCCCTGGGCAATTTTTCCCGCCTTTCGTCCCTGCGCGGCGGCGCCGTTCACCGTGGCCATTTTCAGCGCCTCCAATGTGGTTACCGCCCGCGGATCATGGGAAACGCCTTTGTGCAGCATGGCGGCCAGCTTTATTTCTTCAAATAAATCGTGACTATTGTTGGAGGAAACCCCGTCGGTTCCCAGTGCAACATTCAATCCGGCAGACAAAAACCTCGGCACCGGAGCAATGCCGCTGGCAAGCTTTAAATTGCTGACCGGATTGTGGACGGCAGTGACGCCCCGCTCTTTCAGAAGGGCAATGTCTTCTTCCGTTACAAAAACGCAATGAGCGGCAATGGCTCTGGTATTCCACACGCCATACCGGTCCAAAACGGCGGCGGGCGTCAGCTGATGCCGGGCGATACACTCCTCCTGTTCGGCTTTTGTCTCGGACAAATGGACGTGCATCCCCAGACCCTGCTCCATGGCATAGTCCGCCATACAGCGCCAAAGGGCCGGCCCGGACGTATATTCCCCATGAATGGACGCGTCAATGCGAATCTGCCCGTCTTGATATCCGTTCCATTTCTCCGCCAGACGCCGGGTTTCCAAGTAGCCGGAATGGGTTTTCGGGTCAAATTCCGGAGTAAAATTCGTCATTCCCCGGCTAATATTGGCTTCCAGCCCCGCCGCCACGGTTTCCTCCACGATTTCATCGCAGAAGTAGTACATATCCGAAAAAGAGGTAATGCCGGATGCAATCATTTCCGCCAGTCCCAGAGCGGTTCCGGCGCGCACCGCCCTGCCGTCCAGCCGGCTTTCCGCAGGGAAAATATAATCGTTTAGCCAGGTCTGCAAATCGTACCCGTCCGCATAGCCCCGCATCAGAGTCATCGGCACATGAGTGTGCGCATTGACAAGACCCGGCATCAGCACTTTGCCGCCGCAGTCAATTTCCCGGCCGGAAAAGCCTTCGGGCCGCTTCGTCCCCACAAAGCGGATCTGTTTTCCGGAAACTTCCACATACGCGTCCTTTAGCACCGTCCCGGCATCATCCATCAGAACGGCATCGGCATGGGAAAACAAAACGTCCATTCACATATACTCCTATCTTAGCATACCATCTGTTCCAGTTTCGCAGTTCCTGTCCAGCAGCGCCGCGCAGCAGTTCAGGTTTTGCAGGCATTTTAAAATCAGCTTTATAAACCTGTCAGATGCGGCCCTGGCCGCATCCAGCACTTCCTGCTCGGTCAGCGGCTGATCCAAGATTCCCGCCGCCATGTTGGACAGCAGGCTGAGCCCCAGCACACGCATCCCCGCATGCCCGGCGGCAATCACCTCCGGCACAGTGGACATTCCCACTGCATCCGCTCCCAATATCCGCGCGGCTCTGATTTCCGCCGGTGTTTCATACTGAGGGCCGGGAAAATACATGTAAACCCCTTTCCTGAGGGGAATATTCAAATCGGCCGCCATATCCTTTGCCAGCTTTTGCAGGGAAGGCGTATAGAGATAAGAGGCGTCCGGAAAACGGGGGCCAAATTCGATTTGGTTTTCTCCCCGCAGAGGGCTGTCCCCAAACAGCTTGATATGGTCGGCAATCAGCATCAGGACACCCGGGAAAAATGCCTGATTCACCGCCCCGGCGGCATTGGTCACAAACATGGTCCCGGCACCCAGGAGGCGCAAAACCCGCACCGGATAGGCCACCTCTTCATAGCTGTAGCCCTCATAATGATGTATTCTGCCCTGCATCACCGCAACCTTGCGGCCCTCCAAGCTCCCAAAAACCAGCCTGCCGCGATGCCCCGGCGCAGTGGGCGCCCTAAAATGAGGAATGTCCGAATAAGGAATAGAAACGGCATCTTCCAGCAGATCGGCAAGATAGCCCAAACCGGAGCCTAAAATCATTGCCACCTGGGGGCGAAACGCTCCGATACGCACCGTAATCGCGTCGGCGCTCTCACGGTATTGGGCAAAGGAGAGGCTCATAGCCTCTCCCCGCAGTTCTTACAATACACATCCTCTTTGCCGCAATCTGCGCCGCAGAACGGGCAAACCTTCGCCTTTTTTAAAATGTTGATCTGCTCCCGCAGTTCCTCAACCTGTCGCTTCTTGCCGTCAATGATGTCGAGCTTCTGAAGCAAAATGTCATCATTCTGTGGCATTCCGCTGTGGGTGTTGTAAACCAATTCCCCAATCTCTTGCAAAAGCTCTGAAATTTCATTGTTCAGGTCAAAAATCTGCAAATTAAGCTTGGCGGCATCCAAAAGCTCGCCTGCATATTTCCCAGCTTGTTTGGCCGTGTTTCCGGCGGCCGTCCCAACGGTTTCAGCGGTATTCCGCACCCGTTCCAACAATTCTTTTACCCTATTGTCCATTCCAATTCCTCCTTGAATCATCGGCACCGGCATCATTGCAAGACACATGCCTCATCTTGTCAAAAAAACCGGATTCTGCAAAAAAGCCTTTCGGAGTTTCCTCCGCACACGACGGAAAATTTAGTCTGCCTTGCCGGTGACATTGCACCGAAAAGAATACCATTCATGCAGGTAAGCGGCGCGGAATCTGAAAAGGTAAGCGGTCTTTCTTGACAGTCTGAGGCGCATACACCTTTTATAACAATGGAATAGATGAAAAACGACGCTTACTTTAGTTTTTTGATGGCTTCCACCGACGCATTCAGGTAGCCGCCCTTAAAGTCCTCCACAGCGCCGGCGTCGCATTTGGCTCCCATTTCCGGATCGATAGGCAACCGGTCCAAAGCGGGAACCTCCAATTGGCGGGCGACCTCGTCCAGATGGCTTGCGCCAAAAAGGGAATGCTCGCTTCCGCAGTCCGGACATTTAAAATAGCCGTAGTTTTCCACCAGGCCAAGAACGGGAATGTTCATCATCTTCGCCATCTTGACCGCTTTGGTCACAATCATGGAAACAAGCTCCTGGGGAGAAGTGACAACAATCACTCCATTCACGGGAAGAGACTGAAAAATGGTCAGAGGCACGTCGCCGGTTCCGGGAGGCAGATCCACCAGCAAATAATCAATCTCGCCCCAAGCCACATGGGTCCAGAATTGCTTGACCAGATCCCCCACCATTGGCCCGCGCCAGACGACCGGATCGGTTTCGTGGTCTACCAGCAGGTTCAGCGACATCAACTGAATTCCGGTTTTTGTCTCTCTTGGCAAAATGAACGTTTCCGTGCTCTGTGCGCGGCCGGTCACCCCGAAAGCTCTGGGGATGGATGGGCCGGTGACATCGGCGTCCAAAACGCCCACACGATATCCCTGCCGCTTTAATTCCACAGCCAAGGAAGCGGTAATCAGGCTTTTGCCCACCCCGCCTTTCCCGCTCATCACGCCGATAACATGCCGAATATTGGACATCTCATTTTGTTCCGCCAGAAAATCCTCCGGCCTGTGCTCATGTCCCTGCTCTCCGCAGCCTCCGTCTCCACAGCTGCTGCAGGAGCCGCAATCATGGGTGCATTCATCCATATCGTATTACCATACCTTTCTTTTGTTTTTGTTCTTCTGTTTTCACTATTCCCGACTATTTCATTATATGCCAGCGCCAAATCAGGTGATTTCCTTCTTTTTGGCGCAGGATATGCTTTCCGGTTTCAACGCATGCTCCTTGTCCCCTGAAATCGCTGGTTTTCTTTCTCTGCAGCGCCGTCCGGGCAAGAGGCAATTTCGTCGTAAAACGCCGCCAGTTCTTCTTTCCCTTTGAGGATTTTTTCCAGGCGGCTGATGTATTCAAACGGATACTTGGGGTTGCAGACCCGATGGATCAGGCCGCTTTCCGGGTTCACCAGCTTGGTCATTCCCCCTGCCCCCAAAGAAAGAACGGAGTGCAGCTCTTCCATCATGCAGATGTTGTAAAGTCCTTCCCGCCCAGGCAGGCACCAGCCCACGTTTTCAAAGCTCCCGGCCATAAACTTTTGGCGGTAGAGATAATAGGGGGAATATCCTTCTTCCCTGAGCCGCCTTCCGGCATAATCCAGCATTCTCCCTACCTCCTGGGCAGCCGGAATCTGCCTGCCTTCCATTTTCAAACGGGAACCGTTTTTCAGCGCCAGAGTATGCACCGTTATATTTTCCGGGCGGAATTTGAGCACTTCATTAACAGAATAGGCAAACCCCTGGAAATCATCTTCTGGAAGCCCGGCAATCAAATCCATATTCAGCGCCGCAAACCCCACGCGCCGCGCAAGATCCATCGCCGTTCTGACTTCCGGCGCACTGTGACGCCGGCCGATGGCTTCCAGAACATTGTCCCGCATGGTCTGTGGATTAATGCTGACCCGCTCCGCGCCTCCGGACCGGATGGCCTCCAGTTTCCCCACCGTAATGGTATCCGGCCGGCCCGCCTCCACGGTGTATTCGGCACAGCGGCTAAGGTCAAAGGCCGCCTCAATACGCGCCATCAATCCAGCCAGCTGGGGGGCAGACAAAGTGGTTGGCGTTCCCCCGCCCATGTAAACTGTTTTAATAGAAAGGCCGGCCCGGCGGACGATTGTCCCCGCATAATCAATCTCCCGAAATAAAGCGTCCAAATATGGCTCGATTAATTTGAGAGATTTTTCCACAGAATTGCTGACAAAAGAGCAATAGGCGCAGCGGGTAGGGCAAAATGGAATGCCCACATAGAGGGAGATTTCATCCGGCTTCAGCGTCCGCTTCACGGCAAGGCCCGCTTTTGCCGCATCAATGCAAAGCCTGCGCCGTTCTGGCGAAACAAAATAGGTGTCCCGCAACAGAGCGTCGGCCCTTTTGGGGCCGCCCCCTTCCTCCAGAATCCGGGTGACGATTTTTGCCGGACGAATCCCGGTCAGCGCACCCCAGGGCGGGGTTTTTCCAACACACTCGCTGGCTGCCTTGAAAAACGAGAGCTTGATGATCTTCGTCAGCGCCCGGTCGGCAGTCAGTTTGCCGCCCAGCTGGGCGGTTTTGGTCCGCGCCGACCGCTGATAAACGACGCCGCCCCGTAAAAGCTTTGTAACGGCGGTCACCCAGACCGGTCCCTGATGGAGGGAACAAAGCACTGCGTCCTCGCCTGAAACCGGCGGCGTCTCGGGATATTCCGGCCGTTCCTCCGGAAAAAGCGCCAGAAGCATTTGTTCCACAGCATATTTGTAGCTGTGCCCCTTCAAATAAAGTTTCATGCAAAGCACCTCCGGAGCCGTCTGGAACAGCAGCCGCCCGGAGCCGCTTTAAAACGAACCCGGATAAAAAAAGCAGCCCAATTGTGAATATTAATTCCGGATAGCCTCCTGCATAAAATAATTTTGCTTTCGCTCCTGCTCCAAAGTGGTAAATCCCTCATGCCCAGGGTAAACGCGGTAATCCCCCGGCAGGTTGTAAAGCCGCTTTAAGGAGCGCAGAATGTCCGGATAGCTGCCCCCATACAGGTCGGTCCGGCCGCAGGAGCCGCGAAACAGAGTATCCCCGGTAAACAGCACATTACCCGCCTTTAGCACAACGGATCCCTGGGAATGCCCTGGGGTATGAAGGACTTCAATGGTCAGTCCGCCCAGCGGCAGCGTTGCGCCGTCGTCATAATATTTGACCTGAGAGGAAAACACTTTTTTCTCCGTTTTCAGTTCCGCCGGGTGAATATAAACCGGTACGTTGTTCAGGGTCTGCAAAAGGCCGTCTATCCCGGTGGTATGGTCAAAATGTCCATGCGTCAGCAAAATGTACTGGATATTCAGCCTTGCCTCCTGCACTACGCGCAAAATCCGCTCCGCTTCATCACCTGGATCGATAATGGCCCCCTCTTTTGTGGCTTCATCGCCAATCACATAACAGTTCGTCCCAATTTGTCCAACTTGTAGGCTTTTGATTATCATAGCGCGCACCTCTGAACATTAAAATTCATAAAAATCCATATTTTTCGCCGCTCATGCGGATAAAACATTTTTGCCTGTTCATCCATCTGTATCTAAAATTAGCGTCACAGGGCCGTCGTTCACTGACATGACCTCCATGTAGGCGCCGAATTGCCCCGTTTCCACCGTACTGCCCATCCGCCTGCATTGCTCCAAAAAGCACTCATACAGGGGAACGGCCGCATCGGGGCGGGCAGCAGCTAAAAATTCCGGGCGGCGGCCCCTTTTGCAGTTACCGTAAAGCGTAAATTGGGAAACAATCAGCATCTTTCCCCCCACATCAGATAATGAGCGGTTCATTTTCCCTTGTTCATCTTCAAAGATCCGAAGGCCAACGATTTTCCCCGCCAGCTTTTCCGCTTCCGCAGGGGTATCTTCATGGGTCACGCCCAGAAGAACCAAAAAGCCTCTGCCAATCTCCCCCTGAATTTCTCCTCCGATCCGGACGGAAGCGGAAGAGACGCGGGTCACCACCGCGCGCATAAAATCACACCCTTCGTTTGTTTTTAACTGGTCGCCCGCTGTACTGAGGAAACGCCGGAAATCTGATGCAGTTTCGTCATCACAGACAGAAGCTGGTCCAAATCCTGCACTTCCACCATAAGCTTTGCAACCGCTTGATTTGCTCCGGTTCCCCGCACCGACAAAGACAGAACGCGCAGCTTCGCCGCAGCCAGAACGCCGGCAATGTCAACCACCAGTCCGCCCCGGTCTTTGGCGGTAATTTCCAGCGCGGTGGGATAAGCCATTTTATCCCCCTCCACCCATTCCACCTCCACCCAGCGGCCCAGCTCCTCCGGATTTCTGCGTTCATAAGCGGCATTGGGACAGTCCACCCGGTGAATGGAAACGCCATATCCCCGGGTGATAAACCCAACCACTTTATCGCCGCGCACAGGAGTACAACAGCGAGAAAATTTCACCAGGCAGTTTTCCAACCCCTGCACCACAATGCCCGATTCGGAATGCGGCTGTTTTTGCGTCTGGGGAGATGGAACCGCCACAGTCCCCGCCTGTACCATCCGCTCAGCATTCAGCTTCTCCGTCTGCAATTTATTGATGCGGATCAGCTCGTCTCGGATGCGGTTGACCGCCTTCTGCGCCGTCAGTCCCCCGTATCCAATGGCAGCATACAGCTCATCCAGCGTGCCAAATTTCACTTTTTTCAAAATCTGCGGCAAAACCGTTTCCGTGGTTATAGTAGACATTAAAATGCCCGCCCGCCTCAGTTCGCTTTCAAAGCTTGCTTTTCCGTGGACAATGTTTTCTTCCCTTCGCTCCCTTTTAAACCACTGGCGGATTTTATTTCTGGCTTCATTGCTTTTTGCAATCTTAATCCAGTCGCGGCTGGGGCCATGGGCGGATTTGGAGGTGATTACCTCCACCACATCACCGCTTTTCAGCGTGGTATCAAACGGCACAATGCGGTTGTTGACTTTTGCGGCGGTCATGTGGTTGCCCACCGCGGAATGAATGGTATATGCAAAGTCAATGGGCGTCGCCCCGGCGGGCAGATTAATCACATCGCCCCGGGGTGTGAAGACAAACACCTCGTCCGCAAACATATCGACCTTCAGCGTGCGGACAAATTCCTCTGGATCGGTATCCTGCTGGCTTTCCAGCAGCTTGCGCACCCATTCAAAATTTTCCTCCGTGCCCAGTTTCCCAGCAAGGCCCCGTTTGTATTTCCAATGAGCGGCAACCCCATATTCCGCCGTGTGATGCATATCCCAGGTGCGAATCTGAACTTCAAAGGGAATTCCTTCCCTGCCGATCACAGTGGTGTGCAGCGACTGGTACATATTCGGCTTGGGCGTGCTGATATAATCCTTAAATCGACCGAGAACCGGCTTATATAAATCGTGAATCCAGCCTAAAACATTATAACATTCGGAAATGTCGTCCACAATGACGCGGAACGCATATAAATCATAAACCTGGTCAATGCTGATATTCTGGGAATGCATTTTCCGGTAGATGCTGTAAACATGCTTCATCCGGCCGTAAACTTTGCAGCGAATGCCCGCTTCTTCCATGCGGGACTCGATCTGCTTTTGGATGCGCTCCATAAATTCCGCGTGGACGCTGCTGCGCTGATTAAGGCTTTTCGTAATCTCCTCATAACTTACAGGGTCCAGATATTGAAGAGAGAGATCCTCCAGTTCCCATTTGATCCGCTGCATACCCAAACGGTGCGCGATGGGCGCGTAAATTTCCATGGTTTCCAACGCCTTTTCCCGCTGTTTCTGTTCGCTTTGATAGTTCATTGTCCGCATATTGTGGAGGCGGTCGGCAATCTTAATGAGAATCACTCGGATATCCTTGGCCATGGCCATCAGCATTTTGCGCAGGTTTTCCATCTGCTCTTCTTCTTTGCTGGTATATTGA
>JAQVYO010000202.1 GCA_028708585.1 Oscillospiraceae bacterium | reverse complement strand
ATTTGAAGGGTCCAAGCCGCGCCAACTTTTAATTACCAAAGAACAGTGGCAGGAGATGCAGATGCGCGGCACCTATATGATTCAGGGCGGAGAAACGGAAGCACAGGAACAGGCGGAATCGGTTGGACTATAAAAATTAAAAATTTTCCTTCCTCATAGTTTTGTTTTTACCGGAGATACTAATAGCGAACGGGAAATCTAAAAATAATTTTTTATTTGTTCAATGTTTATGCGCGTGATCCCAACTGCATAATTTATGTGTTTCAAAATGACAGGAGGAAATGATGATGCAAAACAAGTATAATCCAAGCATCAAATGCAGCGTAAAAGAATGTTCTTACCACCATGGGAAAGAAAATTTTTGCTCTTTGAATGAAATTAACGTGGGCAAATGCAAATCTTCCGTCGATACCAGTGATGCCACCCAGTGCGCTTCGTTCGACAAAACCGGCGTTCAGTAATTCAAGAAAAGAAAAAACGCGGACGCGAAGGACCTTTAAGGCCAGTAAAAAACCTCCTATCATAGAAACATGATAGGAGGTTTTCCTATACAACGAAAATACGCTTTGAAATGGCTTTTGGGGCCATTAAGGCGTATTTTTGTGCGTTATCCTAAGGAGGGTTTTGCAACAGAACACTTTATCAGCTCAAAATCACATCATAAAAACAATTGCATCGGCAAATTGTTTGGGCTGTAACTCGCAACGATGATTTTTAAATATCTTATTGGATGAAAACGAAAGATACCGCGTTTTCAGAGATTGCAGCAATGCCTTTCATGAATGGATTCATCTTGAAATACCCAGTCCCGCACATCCACAGCCTCATAGTCTGTTTTTGTTCTGCGAATTATAACTCGGGCCAGTCCTGCGTTGATAATCAGTCGGCGGCACATGGAACAAGAGGTAGCATCCGGCAAAAGCGCGCCTGTTCGGACATCCTTCCCCACCAGATAAAGGGTCCCTTTCACCATATCCCTTCGAGCGGCTGAAATAATGGCGTTGGCTTCCGCATGTACTGATCTGCATAGTTCATACCGCTCGCCGCTGGGCACCTTGAGTTCTTCACGGATGCAGTACCCCATATCAATGCAATTGGCTCGCCCCCGCGGCGCTCCATTGTATCCTGTGGCGATAATTTCATCGTTTTTGACAATAATCGCGCCATAATTCCGGCGCAGGCAGGTAGCCCGTTCTAAAACGGTTTCCGCAATATCCAAATAATAGTTTTCCTTATCTACCCGGGCCATGTGCAACCTCCTTTAAAAGACAACGCACACAGAATGTGCTGTTTCTTGCATTATATCGTTTTTCCCTCTTAACTGCAAGAGAAAAACAGGCGGAATACTTGACAATCCCGGCAGGAGCTGTCACAATAAACTAGAACATTTGTTCTACGATAAGAAAAAAGCCGGAGCCAAATGAATGAAATATCAGAGTCTCTTCAGTCCCAGCTATGGAGGGAAAAATAAAAAATGGCTGGACTGTTCGACGAAATCAGACCGATTCTGTAAAAAGAGCGGAGGTATCATGGAATTACTTGAAAAACTGACCATACTTACGGACGCCGCCAAATATGACGCAGCCTGTACCTCCAGTGGCTTAAACCGAAAGGGAAACTCCGGCCGTTTGGGAAGCACGATGTTCCAAGGCTGCTGCCACAGCTTTTCGGCAGATGGACGCTGCATAACGCTGCTGAAAGTGCTGTTGTCCAATTACTGTGTTTACGACTGCCAGTACTGTGTCAACCGCCGTTCCGCCGATACTTTTCGTGCGTCTTTTACGCCTAGGGAACTTGCGGAGTTGACCATTGGCTTTTACCGGCGAAATTATATTGAAGGGCTTTTTCTCAGTTCCTCAGTGATGCGCGACCCGGACTATACCACCGAGCAGATGATTCAAGCGCTGACTTTGCTGCGGGAAGGGTACGGCTTTGCGGGGTATATTCATGCCAAGGCCATCCCCGGAGCGGACCCCGTTTTGACCTACCGGCTGGGCCTTTTGGCGGACCGCATCAGCGTCAATATTGAGCTGCCCAGCGAAGGGAGCCTTCGACTGTTGGCCCCAGATAAAACAAAATGCGCCATATTAGGCGCCATGGAAAAAATCGGGGAAAAGATCCAGGAAAACAGGCAGGACCTTGTGCGATACCGCCGCATGCCAAAATTTGCGCCCGCGGGCCAGAGCACCCAGATGATTGTCGGCGCCACTCCGGACAGCGATTATCAGATTCTCAGACTGACCCAGGCGCTTTACCGCAGATATCATTTGAAACGGGTCTTTTTTTCCGCCTATATACCGGTTTCCGCCAGTCCATTTCTGCCTTCCATGGAGACAAAGCCGCCCCTTTTGCGGGAGCACCGGTTATACCAGGCAGATTGGCTGCTGCGGTTTTATGGGTTCCGCGCGGAGGAGCTGTTGGACGAGAAAAATCCAAATTTCAACCTGTTGGTGGATCCCAAATGCAGCTGGGTGCTTGACCATTTGGAGTTTTACCCGGTGGAGGTCAACCGGGCGGACTATGAGGAGTTGCTGCGCGTTCCCGGCATCGGCGTGATTAGCGCCCGACGCATTGTTACGGCACGAAGATACGTCCCGCTCCATTTCGGGGATTTGGAAAAAATGGGTGTGGTGCTCAAACGCGCCCAATATTTTATCACTTGTTCCGGCCGCCGGGTGGAAGGCCTGAATATCAAACCGGATGGCATTTTGCGCAGCTTGATTGCACAGGAGCGGCCCGGGC
>JAQVYO010000041.1 GCA_028708585.1 Oscillospiraceae bacterium | reverse complement strand
GAGACAGGATTTTCATATAATCCTTGTCGCGCAGATCCCTGGCAACCGGGCCAAAGATGCGGGTGCCCCGTGGATTTTTATCCTCTTTGATGAGAACGGCGGCATTTTCGTCAAACCGGACATAGGTGCCGTCGGACCGGCGCACGCCCTTGGCGGACCGAACGATGACCGCTCGGACGACTTCACCCTTTTTCACGGTCCCGCCGGGGGAAGATTTGCGGACAGAGGCCACCACCACATCGCCGATGTTGCCATATCTTCTTTTGGAACCGCCTAAAACGCGGATACATTTGATTTCTTTGGCGCCGGTATTGTCGGCGACCTTGAGATATGTTTCCTGCTGTATCACAAGCGGTACCTCCTTACTTCGCTTTCTGAATGATTTCCATTAAGCGCCATCTCTTGTCGTGGGACAGGGGGCGCGTTTCCATGACTTTTACCTTGTCGCCCACGCGGCACTGGTTGAGTTCGTCATGCACTTTGAGCTTATAGGTTCTTTTGACGATCTTTTTATACAGCTTGTGCTGTACACGGTCGGCAATGGCAACCACAATCGTTTTGTCCATTTTGTCCGATACGACCATGCCGACTCTGGTTTTCCGGGAAGTTTTTCTGTCTTCCATATTCTAATCTTCCTCCTTATCGGCTCTGAGAAGCGCCCGAAGCGAGCTCTTTCTCACGAATGATGGTCTTAATGCGGGCAATGTCCCGTTTGACGTCGGCTATTTTCAAAGGGTTATCCAGCTGATTGGTTGCGTGCTGGAGCCTTAAATAAAACAAATCTTTTTTGAGTCCTGTGAGCTTGCTTTCCAGCTCGGCGGACGACATGCTGCGTACTTCGCTTGCCTTCATCATTATGACTCACCACCTGTCTCGGTTTCCAGCCCAGCTCGAGCAACAATCTTTGTTTTGATGGGCAGCTTGTGGCTGGCAAGGCGCAGGGCCTCGCGGGCGGATTCCTCCGGAACGCCGGCAATCTCGAACATGACACGGCCGGGCTTTACAACGGCGACCCAATATTCGGGAGAACCTTTTCCGGAACCCATGCGGGTCTCAGCGGGCTTTTCCGTCACCGGCTTATCCGGGAAAATTTTGATCCAGACCTGGCCGCCGCGCTTGATATAGCGGGTCATGGCGATACGGGCGGCTTCGATTTGGTTGCTTGTGATCCAAGCGGGTTCCGCGGCCATAAGGCCATACTCGCCGTAAGTTACGGTGGTTCCGCGGAGCGCCTTGCCTTTCATACGGCCTCTGTGCACTTTGCGGTATTTGACTCTTTTCGGCAGAAGCATTAACGTGCGCCTCCTTCCTTCTGGGAGCCGCCGGCGGAATGGTTGTTGTTGTAGCCGCCGCCGGGCCGGTTGTTGTTGTAGCCGCCGCCAGGCCGGTTGTTGTTGTAGCCGCCGCCGGGCCGGCTGTTGTTGTAGCCGCCGCCGGGCCGCCGATTGTTGTTGTAGCCGCCGCGGCGATCGTTGTTTCTGCGGTCGTTTCTGCGGTCGTTTCTGGGGGGGCGGCTGGTGTCGATGGTACGGGGGGTGGTGCGCAGGGTCTGGCTTAAAACCTCGCCCTTGTAAATCCATACCTTAACGCCGATGCGGCCGAAGGTGGTTGCGGCTTCGGCGAAGCCGTAGTCAATGTCGGCCCGGATGGTCTGCAAAGGAATGGTACCGTCGTGATAATGCTCAGTACGGGCGATTTCCGCGCCGCCCAGGCGGCCGGACACGTTGGCTTTAATGCCCTTGACGCCCATGCGCATGGCGCGGGCCATGGCATTTTTCATAGCGCGGCGGAAGGAAATGCGCTTTTCCAGCTGAGACGCGATGTTTTCCGCCACCAGTTGGGCGTCGGTATCGGGGGTTTTCACTTCCACGATGTTCAGCGCAACGGGTTTTCCGATCATGCCTTCCAGGCGTTTGCGCAGCAGTTCGATCTCCGCGCCGCCTCTGCCGATTACCACGCCGGGACGGGCGCAGTGCAGGTAAATGCGCACCCGGTTGTTGTCTCGTTCGATTTCAATTCTGGGGATTCCCGCGGAATACAGCGTTTTCTTCAAGTATTTGCGCAGGTTGTAGTCCTCCACAATCAGGTCGCCCACCCGATTGCCTTGGGCATACCAACGGGAGTCCCAATCTTTAATAACACCCACGCGCAGGCCGTGGGGATGCACTTTCTGTCCCATAGTTTCCCTCCTCGCCTAAGCCTTTTCTTTCACTTCAATGGTAATGTGAGACGTTCTCTTGTTGATGCGGTACGCTCTGCCCTGGGCTCTCGGCATAATGCGCTTGATGATAGGGCCGGGGGTTGCGTAAGCCGCGGAGACATAGAGGCGCTCAGGATCCATTTCGTGATTGTTTTCCGCATTGGCGGCCGCGCTTTTCAGCAGTTTCAGCATCAGCTCGGACGCGGACTTGGGCGTCTGCATCAAGATGGCCGTGGCCGTTTTCACGTCTTTTCCACGCAGTAAATCACAGACGATCTTCACCTTGCGGGGAGAGATGCGGGCGTATTTCAAATGCGCTTGCGCTTTGGCTTCCATATATGCATATCCTCCTTACTTTGCACTGGAGGTCTTGCTGCCGGAATGACCTCTAAAGGTGCGGGTGGGTACGAATTCCCCTAATTTGTGGCCGACCATATCCTCGGTGATGTAAACCGGAACATGTTTGCGCCCGTCGTGCACCGCAATGGTGTGGCCCACGAAAGAGGGGAAAATTGTGGACGCCCGGGACCAGGTCTTGAGCACCTTTTTCTCCCCGGTTTTGTTCACTTCTTCCACTCGCTTCAGCAGTTCGGGAGCGACAAACGGACCTTTTTTTATGCTTCTGCTCATATTTTTGCCTCCAATCCCTTACTTCGCGTTGCGGTGCTTGACAATAAATTTATCGGTGGAACTCTTGGTCTTGCGGGTCTTGTATCCCATCGTGGGCTTGCCCCACGGGGTAACCGGGCTGGGCCGGCCCACAGGCGCTTTGCCTTCGCCGCCGCCGTGGGGATGGTCCACCGGGTTCATGGCGGAACCGCGCACGGCGGGACGCCAGCCCATGTGGCGGCGCCTTCCGGCCTTGCCGAGCTGGATATTTTCATGATCCAGATTGCCGATCTGGCCGACCACCGCCTTGCACTCCTGGCGCACCATGCGCACTTCGCCGGAAGGCAGCCGGACCTGAGCCATGCCGTTTTCCTTCGCCATCAGCTGGGCGGAAGCTCCGGCGGAACGCGCCAGCTGAGCGCCTTTGCCGGGATACAGCTCGATGCTGTTGATGATGGTGCCCACGGGGATGGCGGAAATGGGAAGGGCGTTGCCGGGCTTAATATCCGCTTTTTCCGAGGAGATCACCGCGTCGCCCGCCTTGAGGCCCACAGGCGCCGGAATGTATCTGCGCTCGCCGTCCGCATATTCCACCAGCGCGAGGTTGGCGCTGCGGTTGGGGTCGTATTCCAGGCGTACAACGACGCCGGAAACATCGCCTTTGTCTCGCTTGAAGTCAATGATTCTGTATTTTTTCTTGTTGCCGCCGCCCCGATGGCGGACGGTGATTCTGCCGTAGCTGTTGCGGCCCGCGTTTTTCTTCAGGGCCTCGGTCAGGCTCCGCTCCGGCTTAGCCTTTTTGTCTATACCCTCGAAAGCCGAAACGGTCATGTGCCGGCGGGACGGCGTCGTGGGTTTATAGCTTTTGATCGCCATAAAAGCGTTACCTCCTTATATCATTCCCTCAAAGAACTCGATGGTTTTGGAAGCGGGAGTCAGCTGGACCATGGCCTTTTTCCAGCTTTTGCGGCGGCCCCTGGGGTAAGCGCCCGACCGCTTTTCTTTGCCTTCCATGTTCAGCGTGTTGACTTTTTTCACCTTGACGCCGAAAATTTCCTCAACGGCCTTTTTGATCTCGACCTTGTTGGCGTCTTTCGCCACCTCAAAGACATACCGCTTGTCCTGAATGGTCTCCATGGACTGTTCGGTGATGATGGGGCGCAGAATAATGTCATATGCGTTTGTGCTCATTGGGCGAACACCTCCTCGATGACGGCCAACGCTTCTTTATCCACGATAAACTGCTTTGCGTTCAGAATGTCGTAAACATTCAGGATCTTGGCGGTTGTGGTGATAACGCCGGGGATGTTCCGGGCGCTTTTGACCACGTTTTCCCGCACTTCGGGGGTGACCACCAGCGGTTTGCATTCGGCGCCCATGGCGGTTAAGAAAGCGGCGAAATCCTTGGTTTTAATGTTGTCCATATTGAGACCGTCCACCACCAGAATGTCGCCGGAGGCCGCTTTTGTGGAAAGGGCGCTGAGCAGGGCCAGGCGCCGCACCTTTTTGTTGACCGTGTAGCGGTAGGACCGGGGCTTGGGCGCAAAGGCAATGCCGCCGTGGGTCCATTGGGGGGCACGGGTGGAACCCTGGCGGGCCCGGCCGGTGCCCTTCTGGCGATATGGCTTTCTGCCGCCGCCGGAAACTTCCGCCCTGGTCAGGGCGCTCTGGGTTCCCTGCCGCAGGTTGGCCAGATAATTTTTGACCACTTCATGCAGCGCGGCCCCATTTGGTTCGATACCGAAAATGGCCTGGCTCAGCTCGATTTCGCCAACCTGCTGGCCTGCCATATTGTAAACTGTTGCTTTAGGCATACTCGTTTCGCTCCTTCCGCCCTTATTTATTGATGACTGAGTTGCGAAGGAAGACCACTCCGCCCTTGGGGCCGGGGATCGCGCCGCGCACCGCAATCAGATTAAATTCGGGCTCAACCTTCACCACGTCCAGATTCATGACGGTGACCTGGGTGTTGCCCATATGGCCCGCGCCGATTTTGCCCGGCAGAATGCGGGCGGGATCCGTGCCGGAACCCATGGAGCCCGCGTGGCGGTGAACCGGGCCGCCGCCGTGGCTGGTGGGGGTGCGCTGGGCGCCGTAGCGCTTGATAACGCCGGCGTAGCCCTTGCCCCGGCTGGTGCCGGTGATGTCCACCCGGTCGCCCGCAGCGAACGTGTCCGCCTTTACCAGGTCGCCCACATTCATTCCATCCGTGCCTGAGAGCCTAAATTCCTTTAATGTTTTCTTTCGGGCATCTCCCGCCTTTTTCAGATGCCCGATCTGCGGTTTGGTCAGCTTTTTTTCCTTTGTATCGTCAAAGCCCAGCTGAACCGCCGCATATCCGTCCTTTTCCGCGGTCTTCTTCTGAATGACCACGCAGGGGCCGGCCTCGATCACGGTGACCGGAATCACCTTGCCGTCGGCATCGAAAATCTGGGTCATGCCGACCTTTTTGCCGATAATTGCCTTATCCATGCAATGTCCTCCTCATTTCAGGTTATTGGTTGGCGGTTTTCCGCCAACTTGACCCGCCCGCCATCCGGCGGGCTAGGGTGTAAACGGGTTACAGCTTGATGGAAATTTCCACGCCGGCGGGCAGATCCAGATGCATCAGCGCCTCCACCGTTTTGGGGGAGGGCTTTAAAATGTCGATCAGCCGCTTATGGGTGCGGCGCTCGAACTGCTCCCGGCTGTCCTTATACTTGTGCACCGCGCGCAAAATGGTGACGATCTCCTTTTTGGTGGGCAAAGGAATGGGGCCGGAAACGGATGCGCCGTTGCGCTTTGCGGTTTCCACAATCTTTTCCGCGCTGGCGTCGATGAGCTGATGGTCATAGGCCTTCAGCCGGATACGGATCATTTCTTTTTGTGCTGCCATACGATGTGTTCCTCCTTAATCAGAACCTCAAAGTCAAGTTCGTACGGCGAGAAAATTATCTGTACGCTATGCCGTGCGTATCATTCTGCCCTAGAAATAAGACCGGCGCGAAAAAGTCTCTGGCCGGTCTTCCATGCGCAGCGATCTACGCCGCATACAGTTTCCCTCAGCCGCCCGATTTTCGGACATACTCCGCGAAAGTTACCGGGCATGGCCCGCAATCTCCCGCATCATCGCAAAATTTGGAATCCTCAAAACTCCCGCGTTCCTTGGCGAACGCCAAAAGATCATATAACAACCGGCTCCAAATGTCAAGGGGGGAGAGCGAAAAAAAGGAATTTTATGCGTTGAAATTTCAATTTTTAAAGTCTTCCGTATGGTTTTTCGCCGCTTTTAAAAAAAAGGATCGTCCGGCGCGGTTTTTTCCAAAAAAAGCGGTGGAAAGGGCGGAGGCAAGCGGACCGGTGCGGCGCCCCCTAAACCGCCTTGCAGACGGGATAGTTTTGCCGGGCCCAAGAGTATGCGCCTTCCATGTCCCGGTCGGGGGATAGGCGAAAACGGGGAGCGCCGGAGGAAATCCCCGCGGCCAAATCCACATGGCCGGAAACCCCGTCCGCGCGAACGATGTTCCAGTACCAGGGCCTGCCGTTCCGGGCGCCGCGCACCACGGTGCAGGGAAGGCCCGCTTTGTCGCAGAGCAGCTTGTAGGAGAGGGCGATTCCGCAGCTGCCCGCCTTCCGGTTCAGAATGCCGTCAAAGGCGGTATCCTTCCCCTGACGCTCCCCGGCGTAAGAAATCTGGCGGGCCAGAAGGCTGTAGATGGCGGCGGCAGTCTTTTTGGGGGTATCCGCCGTGCTTTCCGCTTTCAGCCGGTTTGCAGACGCGTTTAGCCGCGTCTTTTGATCCAGAAGCGTCTGCCGGCCGTCCGGATAGGTCAGATTCAGCTCCACAATCCGCTCGCTGCCGGAATCGGGATATAGGGCGATGGAGCAGCCGGGCATTCCGAAGGCCGCGTCCGGCGAGGCAAAGTAGGCGTCTTCCAAAAGGCCCCGGAGATCTTCGTCTTCTTTAAAATAGCTGAGACGCAGGGTGGCGGAGGGGGAAAATTGGGACAGGGCGGTTTGCAGCACCTCTTCCACAGCGCGGCTGCCGGTGGCGGAAACGATGCTGCGGATCTGCTCCGGCGTGCGCCGGTATACGATGGTGACGTCCAGTTCAAAATAGGACACAATCCGGGTGAAGGTGTGGGTCATGTAATCCACGGCATAAGCGCCCAGGGGGTCTTTCTGTTTTACCTCCAGGCAGGCGGCGGCAAGGTCCGTTCCCACGTTCCCGGTATAGTTATACAGGCGGATGACACCGTGCTCCGCGCCGTCTCCCACCAGCTGGCGGATGGCGAAAACCATGCTTTCATAGCTGTCCGCCCGCAAAATGGAGTCGTTTCCGGCGGGATTTTGCTCGCTGTGGACGGTTTCCACCCGGTATTCCCGCTCCAGCAGCGTGGAGCAGCCCGCAAGGGGCAAAAGCAGCGCAAAACACAAAAACAACGGGAACATGCGTCGGCGTTTCACCTTTGAGACCCCCTTTGTCGACAGATTGGGTGCAAAAACGGCTGGGCTAAAACCCCAGTTTCTGGTTGATAAGAACCACTTCCGCCTCGCCGGCAAGGTCCGGCTTTTCCCAAAAGACCGAAAGGGCCTTGCAGATGCGCTGGGGGCTTTTGCAGTCATAGCACCGGTCGCCTTTTTCGGCGCAGGGAGTGTTTCTCCTCAGGCGCTTGGCGTTTAAGGGGGCCGCCACGTTCCTGGCCCGGTGCAGGGCTTTTTCATAATCCGGCGCGATCTTGTTCATGCCAACCAGAAAATAAACCTTTTTGTGGCCGAACAAAGTGGAGGAAATCCGGTTGCCGCTGCCGTCGATGTTGATCATTTCGCCGGTTTCCGCAAGGCCATTAACCGAGGATATGTACACGTCGGTTTTGGCGACGGCGGAAAGGGAAGCCTGGTCCCAGTGCCAGAGCACCTGATTGTGGCCGGAAAGGGATTCGGACAGATGCATTTCCTGCACAGTGACCGAGCCGCCGATGCCCACTGAAACGCCGTCAATCTCCTGGTTTAAATAGCGGGAGGCCTCCTGTGCCGTTTCAAAGAACGAAGTTTTATATCCCCGTTCCTCCAGATTGCTGCGCAGCGCGCTTAAATTCATCTTTGGGTCCCTCCTGAATCATAACGAAATAAGCTTAGGCGGCGGAAACCCGCGCGGGCTTCCGCCGCCTGTGCGTTGTCCTTTCAATCACAAATGCCGTTGGCCTTTTTTGACAATCCGCCGAAAGCCGGGCGTGTCCGGCCTTTCGTATGGAAAGGGAAGAAATATCCCCCTTAGAAAAGGCAAAACGCCCCTAAAGGTCATTTTTGGAATAGGCCTGGAAACCCTGGCCCAGCACTTCATAGGCTTCGGTGACGATTAGAAACGCGTCGGGGTCGATTTCCTTGACGGTCTGCTTTAAGGTCATAATCTGATGCCGTTTAAAGGCGCACAGCAATACCTGTTTGTCCGCGCCGGAGAAGGCCCCCTTCCCCTGAAGCAGCGTCACTCCCCGTGACAGGTCTTTGGTAATGGCGCCAGTGATTTTTTCCGGCTCATTGCTGATGATATAGGCGAGCCGCGCCTTGTTCATGCCGTACAGCACGCCGTCCATCACAATGGAGCTGATGTAAAGGGCCAAAATGCCGTACAGGGCGCTGTTGAGGGTGTGAAACACCAAGGCGGAGGCGGAAATCACCACAAGGTCCAGGACCAGCATCAGCTGCCCCATGGGCAGAAAGGAAAATTTCAGCTTTAAAAGCCGGGCGGCCACGTCGGTGCCGCCGGTGCTGGCTCCCTGGCGGAAGATAAGGCCCAGGGAAAGGCCCAGAAGAAGTCCGCCGTAAATGCAGGAGAGCAGAGGGTCCATTTTGGGGAAAGAGCGGGAGGCGCCGATGGCGTCGATGAAAAAAGAGGTGAGAAACATGGCGTAAAGGGATCGGATCAGAAAGGGCCGCCCCACAAACCGCCAGCCCAAAAGGAAAAGGGGAATGTTTAAAAGGGCGATCAGAGTTCCCACCGAAGGAAGGCCGAACAGCGTGTGAATGAGGATGGAAACGCCGGTGACTCCGCCGAAAGCGATGTTGTCGGTCATGAAAAACCACCGGACGGACAGAGAATAGAGAAAAGCGGAGATGGCGATGATGATAAAATGATACAGTTCCAGCAAAATAGGATGGTTCGGTTTTTTCATAAGAGCCTCCCTGCAAAAACGGTTTACCGCTCCAAGAGATCCAGTTGGCGCTCCCCGTTGTCCTCCGGCTTTAAAATGGCGCCCGGGGCGGGAATGGATTTGGCCCGATAGCGGGCGTGGTGGACAATGGCGGTCTGCTCCGCGGGCAGCGCCCATTTGACGGTGTGCCTGGCCTTTAAAGCCATCACCTGGACGCCCTGAACGCTGCGGGTGGTTTTGGGCGGCAAGGCGGAGGAGAAAAATAAAAGCGCCCGCCCGCCGGTGGAGCAAAGGGCAAACTCCCGCTCTTCTTTCAGATGGAAAGCGAAAACGAGCGGGCTTTTGCCGGAATATGCGCCGGTTAATTTCCGGCGGCGGGTCACCGTCTGATAACAGGACAGCTCCACGCGGGCCGCCTTGCCGTTTGCAAAGAAAAACAAAAGAGAACCGCCGTAATCCCCGGGCACGCAGACAAAGCAAACGGTTTCCCCTTCGTCCATGCCCAGTTTGGCGGGCAGATACTCCCCCAAAACCGAGGCTTTCAAATCATCAAATTCGGAAAGGCGGGTTTTGTATACCTGCTGGCGGTTGGTGAAAAACAGGCATTCGTCCCGGTTGCCCGCTTCGCAGGTGAACAGCGGGCCGTCCCCGGGCTTATATTTCTGGTCGCCGCTCATGCGCAGGGAAAGAGGGGTGATTTTTTTGAAATATCCCTCCCGGGATAAGAACAGGTGCACCGGATAGTCCGGTGTCTCTTCTTCTTCCGACAGGTTCGGCAGGTCTGTTTCGTATAAAATCAGCGTTTTTCGGGGGATCTGATATTGTTTTTTCACCTGCTCCAGCTCGGAAATGATGATCTTGGAGATGCGGCCGGGGTTATCCAGAATATCGCTTAAGTCGGCAACCTCCGCCTCCAGGGAGGCGACTTCCTCCAGCCGGTTTAAAATATAGGCGCGGTTTAAATGTCTGAGGCGGATTTCCGCCACATAGTCCGCCTGGGCCTGGTCAATGCCGAAACCGGTCATCAAATTGGGAACCACTTCTTCTTCCCGCTCCGTCTCCCGGATGATCCGGATGGCCTTGTCCATGTCCAAAAGAATGGTGCGCAGGCCGTACAGCAGATGGAGCCGGTCTGTTTTCTGGCCCAAAACAAAATAGACCCGGCGTTTCACGCACTGGGACCGCCAGGCGGTCCACTCTTCTAAAATTTCACGGACTCCCATAAGGCGGGGCGTGCCCCCCACCAAAATGTTGAAATTGCAGGAAAAGGAGTCCATTAACGGGGTCTGCCGGAAGAGCCTTGCCATCAGCCGGTCGGGGTCGGTTCCCCGCTTGAGGTCAATGGTGAGCTTGAGGCCGCCCAAACCGGTCTCGTCCCGCATGTCGGAAATCTCCTTCAGCTTTCCAGTGCGGATTAAATCGGTGACCTTGTCCAAAATGGCTTCCGCGGTGGTGGTATAGGGAATTTCGTAAATTTCAATTAAATTTTCTTCTTTGATGTAGCGCCAGCGGGCCTGGACCTGAAAGGAGCCTCGCCCGGTGCGGTAAATCTCCGCCATGGCTTTTTCGTCATATAAAAGGGCGCCGCCGGTGGGAAAATCCGGCGCCTTCAAAGTGGAAAGAAGGTTATGCCGCGGGTTTTTCATCAGGGCGATGGCGGTGTCGCATACTTCGCCCAGATGGAAGCCGCAGATCATGCTGGCCATGCCCACCGCGATTCCCTGATTGGCGGAGACCAGAATGTTGGGAAAGGTGGTGGGCAGCAGGGCCGGTTCCATCATGGTGTTGTCGTAGTTGGGAATAAAATCCACCGTGTCCGCACCGATGTCCCGGAACAGCTCCTGGCAGATGGGGTCCAGCTTCACTTCGGTGTACCGGGAGGCGGCGTAGGCCATGTCCCGAGAATAGATTTTGCCGAAATTTCCCTTGGAATCCACAAAAGGATGCAGCAGGGCCTCATATCCCCGGGAAAGCCGCACCATGGTTTCATAAATAGCCGCGTCCCCGTGGGGGTTCAGCCACATGGTCTGCCCCACAACGTTGGCGGATTTGGTGCGCTTGCCGCTTAAAAGGCCCATTTTGTACATGGTAAACAGCAGCTTCCGGTGGGAAGGCTTGAAACCGTCGATCTCCGGAATGGCGCGGGAGACGATGACGCTCATGGCGTAGGGCATGTAGTTGACTTCCAAAGTGTCCACAATGGGCTGCTCTGTCACCTGCGCGCGAAGGCCTTCCACAACGGTATCCTGCTTTTTTTCCGTCTTTTTTTTCTTTGCCATATACCCGTCCCTTTGCGTTAAATTCCTTTCCTGCGGCTTTTGCGGCGTCCCTCATGCGAAGCAGAGGGAAAAATCGCCCGGCCCGCCCCGAAGCGCTCCACGCGGGGAAAGGCCCGCTTCCGGGGGCCTTAGGATAAGTCGATCAAATCCAGATATTTATG
>JAQVYO010000201.1 GCA_028708585.1 Oscillospiraceae bacterium | reverse complement strand
CTCTGCGATTTTTATGAGCTTACCATGGCAAACGGCTATTTTCAAACCGGCCTGAAAGACCGGTATACGTATTTTGACATGTTTTTCCGCAAGGTTCCGGACGGGGGCGGTTTTGCCATTGCCGCGGGACTGGAACAGGTGATTGATTACATTCAAAATCTTAGGTTCAGCCAAGAGGACATCGCGTATTTGCGCGGAAAAGGCTGTTTTTGCGACGAATTTTTGGAATATTTAAAGAACTTTCATTTTTCTGGAGATATCTATTCCGTCCCGGAAGGCACCCCCATTTTCCCCGGCGAGCCGATCTTAACGGTGCGCGCTCCCGCAATTGAAGCCCAGTTCATTGAGACTTTCGTGCTTTTGAGTATCAACCATCAGTCCTTAATTGCAACAAAATCCAACCGGATCGTCCGTGCCGCGGAGGGCCGCCCGGTATCGGAGTTCGGGTCCCGAAGGGCTCAGGGGGCGGACGGGGCGATTTTAGGCGCCAGGGCATCCTACATCGCGGGATGCGACGGTACGGCCTGCACAGTGGCAGACCAAGGCTACGGCGTTCCAGCCGGTGGCACCATGGCCCATTCATGGGTGCAGATGTTTGACGATGAATATACCGCGTTTAAAACCTACTGCACGCTTTATCCTCACAGCTGCACGCTTTTGGTGGATACGTATAACGTGCTAAAATCCGGTGTTCCAAACGCCATCCGGGCATTTAAGGAAGTGCTGCTGCCCAAAGGAATCACCCAATGCGCCATCCGCCTGGATTCCGGCGACCTCACCTACCTTTCCAAGCGGGCCAGAAGAATGCTGGACGCGGCGGGGCTGACCGAGTGCAAGATTGTGGCGTCCAATTCGCTGGATGAATACATTATCCGGGATCTTTTGCTGCAGGAGGCGAAAATAGACGCGTTCGGCGTTGGCGAGCGGCTGATTACTTCCAAAAGCGAACCGGTTTTCGGGGGCGTATATAAGCTGGCGGCTATTGAAGACGAGCTTGGAAACATCATTCCCAAGATCAAGGTCAGCGAAAATGCCTCGAAAATTACCAACCCGCACTTTAAAAAGGTTTACCGCCTTTATGCGCGGGACAGCGGTAAGGCGATTGCCGACCTCATCTGCGTGCACGACGAAATGCTCGATACCGACAAGCCGCTGGAGCTGTTCGACCCGGAAGCGGTCTGGAAACGGGCGACCATTACAGACTTTGCCGTCCGGGAGCTGCTGGTTCCCATTTTCAAAGGCGGGAAGCTGGTATACGGTGTTCCAACCATTGAGGAAACCCGTTCCTACTGCAAGGAGCAGATCAGCTTGCTGTGGGACGAGGTTAAGCGTTTTGAAAACCCCCATAAATATTATGTGGATCTGTCCCGGCGCCTGTGGAACATCAAGCAGGAGCTGCTGGCGGAGCGATAAAGCCGCGTTAAAAACCCCCGGAGCCATCGCAAAGAACCGGTGGCCCCGGGGTTTTATTCTTTGGACCGGACTGCCGGGGTCCGAACGGCCGCAAAGTGCCCGCGGGAGAAATCGCGGATCAGTTGAATTTATACACCTTCTGAGCCAAACGGTAGCAGGTGATGCAGGTTTTGCGGCCGGTGCTTCCCGGAAGGTGCACCACTACGTTTAGGCTGCGGTACCGAAGCCGGTGATAGAGCGAAGAATCTTTTTCTTTGACGAATGCCCAAAGCTCCTGCTTTTTTTGCAGGGCTTCCCGGCTGCCGTCAATAATCAGAAAAACGGAGGAAATGGTCATCATCATGGCAAGATAGCGGAACATGTATCGGAACAGCTTGGGCTGTTCGTCTTTAATCGGGGCAAGATCCGGCTCTTCCAGCATAATTTTTGTGACCCGCAGCTGCTGGTCAATCCGTTTGATGATGACCTGTTCGTTGACAGACTGGTCGGCCCGTCCGATAAAATAACGGTAGAGATTTACATTGAGGTAATAAATGGTTTTGACCGAAGGGAGCGGATAATAAACGAAAATGTTGTCCACATAAAACGTGTGCTTGGGAAGCTCCAGCCCGCAGTCCCGCAAAAGCTGGGTGCGGTAGATCACAGAATGCATCAGGAGATTTTGGGAGACGCGGAACCGGCCGATGTCCTCCCAGGAAAAGATACGCCCTTCAGGAAAGACGTTCTGATACCGGACAATATGACGGGTGCGGTCGGGGACATGCTCATACACATAGTTTGTAACCAAAAGATCCAGAGTCTCCGGTTCGTTTAAAAGCTCCCGCAGCTTTTGCAGCGTTGTGCGCATGGAAGGGATGTCCACCCAATCGTCGGAATCCACCACCTTATAATAAAGGCCGGAGGCGTGGCGTATGCCCTGGTTGACGCCTTCGCCGTGACCGCCGTTTTCCTGATGGATTACCCGTACAATGCCGGGAAACCATTGGGCATATTGGTCGGCGATGGCGCCTGTTTTGTCCGTGGAACCGTCATCTACCAAGATGATTTCAATGTCTTCGTCTTTCCCGCCCTCCAGCAGCGTGTCGATGCAGTGGTTCATGTAAGCGGCGGAATTATAACAAGGTACTGTGAAGGTGATGAGCTTCATACCGATTCGTTCTCCTGTTCTTCCATCAGGCGGTCCGCAAGAAGCAGCGCCTGATGTACGATGGCATCCATGTTGTAATATTTATACTCCGCCAGCCGGCCCAGCAGGTGAAAACGGGGAAGGGCGGCGGAAAGATCGCGATAGCGCTGGTATTGTTCCAGGTTTTTAGGGTTCAAAATCGCATAATACG
>JAQVYO010000200.1 GCA_028708585.1 Oscillospiraceae bacterium | reverse complement strand
CATGCCCGCAATCACCAAATCCGCTTTGCCCATATTTAACTCTACGAGGCAGGAGTCGAACGATACGTCTCGGATTTCCAGCTTTTTGCCAAGCTTGTTTGCAATGAGCTGGGCCAGGGAAATGTCAAAGCCCACGACCTGATCTTTGCCATCACTCAGCTTATGAAATTCATAAGGAGGATAGTCGGCGGAAGTGGCCAATACAAGGGTTCCGTTGGCCGTTGCGGGATCCGATGTTGAAGCGGCGGATCCGGAAGCGGCAGGGGAGGGCGAAGACGATGCTGATGTGTTGGAAGCGCCGCATGCGGAGATGGCTGTCATCATTGCACATGCCAGAAACAGGATGAAGATGTTTTTGCATTTTTTCATTTTCCATTCCTCCAAATTTTTATAAAACCTTTGACAGGAAGTCTTGGAGTCGGGGGGACTTTGGCGCTTCAAAGAATTCCTGCGCGGGGTTTTCTTCAAGAATGCGGCCCTGATCCATGAACAAAACGCGGCTTCCAACTTCTCGGGCAAAACTCATTTCATGGGTAACCACCACCATTGTCATGCCGTCTCCCGCAAGATTTTTCATAACGTCCAGCACTTCGCCAACCATTTCGGGATCCAGGGCGGAGGTCGGTTCATCAAACAGCATGACTTCCGGCTGCATGCACAGTGCCCGTACAATAGCGATGCGCTGCTTCTGACCCCCGGACAGCTGATTGGGATAGGCTTCCGCCCGGTCCGCAAGGCCCACGCGTTCCAGCAGTGCTCTTGCATATTGTTCGCATTCCTGTGCGGACTTGCGGCGCACCTTTGAAGGTGCGATGGTCAGATTTTTCAGCACGTTCATATGAGGGAACAGATTAAAATTCTGAAATACCATGCCCATCTTCTGCCGGTGCAGATTAATGTCCGTTTTCGTCTGAGTGATATCCACACCATCCACAAAAATATTCCCTTCGGTCGGATATTCCAACAGGTTCAGAGAGCGCAGCAAAGTGGATTTTCCGCTGCCTGACGGGCCGACGATGACCACCACTTCACCGCTGTTGATGGTGAGATTAATCTCCTCCAACGCGGTAACGTTTTGAAATCGTTTGGTCAGTCCCTGCACGCGAATGATCGGGTCAGTCATGCCGCATCCTTCTTTCCAGAACTGTAAGAATTTTGGAGATGGTGAATGTCAGGACAAAGTAGATCACCGCGGCGGGTATGATGGTTTCCATTACGCGGAAAGTGGCTCCCTTGGCAATATTTGCGTTGTACATCAATTCGGGGATGCCGATAATCATACAGACCGACGACTCCTTGATGACGGTGACAAATTCATTGCCCAACGCGGGAAGAATGTTTTTCACAGCTTGCGGAAGCACGATATACTGCATATTCATGCGGGACGACATGCCAAGCGACCGCGCCGCTTCGACCTGCCCTATATCCACCGCTTGAATCCCCGCACGGATAATTTCGGAAACATATGCCGCTGAATTGCATGCCACCGCGATGGCACCCGGAATGAACATAGACGTATCAATGAAACCGAAGATTATAACAGAAGGAATGGGAATCAGGGTACAAATACCATAGTAGATCAGCATAAGCTGGACCAAAATCGGAGTGCCGCGAATCACTTCCACATATGCGTTGCCGACCCAGCGGAATGGCGCGATGTGCGAACGGCGCATGACGGTTAAAAGCAATGCGAACAAAAGACCGATGATGATGGATGAAATAGCCAGTATAATGGTATATAAAAGGCCTTGTATGTAATATGGAGAATAAGATTGTACAATTTCTATGCACTTTTTAAGGCTAAATAAGCCTGCCAGTTTATCCAAATTGATTCCTCCGCTACTAATAGCTTCTTAGAGCAAAGGTTTCAACCGTATTGTCCTGTGCAAAATATTTCTCATACAGCATGCCTGCAACGCCAATATCTGTAGAACCCATGCCGATAATGCAAGCGCAGATGATTTCGTCTGCATTTTCGCGGCCGGGCGCCTTTCCAATAACGATTTCGGGCAGCTCCGCATGAATGCCCGCGCGGCTCAGCCGGCCGTTATGAACCAATTTCATCAGCTCACCCCGGTGTGCGTTCTGCTCCCAGTTGTCCACAACCAGTTTATCGCAGGTTAAAGGAATTTGCTCATCCAGCTCCTGAAAAGAGCCAAGGGACAAAACGGTGCAGCCCTGTTTCAGCCAGCTTTTCTGGACCAGAGGCTCATCCGCAATGGTGACAGTCAAAATAATGTCCGCGCCGCGGCAGGCTTCTTCATTGGTTTTGCAAGGCGTAATTTTAAGCCCCAGCTCTTTTGACATTTCTTCTGCATAAAGCTCCGCGGCACTGGGACGGATATCTTTGATGCGGATTTCGTCCAAGGAAAGAATTTTAGAAAGCGCGCGGGCGTTCATCCGTCCCTGAACGCCTGCCCCAAAAATGGTGAGGATTTTCGCGTCCGGATTGGAAAGATAGCGGGCGGCAACGCCGGCGGAAGCGCCAGTCCGCAGATCGGTGATATAGCTGCCGTCCATAATGGCAAGCACTTCGCCGGTTTGCGCCTCATTGAGAATAATGACTCCGCCGATGTAGGGAAGGCCCTTTTGGCGGTTGTCGTTAAAGCCCCAGACCCATTTGATACCGGAAATATCAAGGTTCCCACCGATGTAGGCCGGCATCGCATTGTAGGATCCTCCATAGGGCGGCCAGTCGTTGCCCTCGCCGGTATCCAACGTAATTTTAGCTGGCATGATGACCTGGCTATGACCGTGCGCGGCATAAATATGC
>JAQVYO010000199.1 GCA_028708585.1 Oscillospiraceae bacterium | reverse complement strand
GTCGCTTTTGGCGGGGGGAAGCCGGATGGAAGGCGGCCGCCGCCGCGCGCACGCAGCGGGAAGGTCAGGCTGCGGAGAGCTTTATACGCCCGAGGAAATCCCGGAAAACTGGGACGGAAGAGGAGCGCTTGATCCCGCAGACAGCGGCATCGGCCTATCCTCAAACCATGCTTTTCAGCGGGATGGAAAGCGGCGGAAAAATGGATTTGGGAATTTTGGCAGGCTGCGGAAACCCTTTTCGGCGGATAGAGGATGCTATGCAAAAAAACGCGGCGTCTTCTTTTTTGGAACAGAGGGAGCGTTTTTTGATCAGCCAATACGCCCCCTTGGCGGAGAAAAAAGACGCAGCGGGGGCGAAAAAAATCTTGCCGCCCCTTTCGCTTCCGATGGCAGATGGGCTGGGAGACCGGCCGGGCCGTCTGGAACCTTCCTTCAGAAAGGCGGGTAAGAAAGCCGCTCAGAACCTTACGCGGACGGCAATCGGATGGGAGGGCCTTGACGCCGGAGGGACCGCTTTGTGGAAGCCGGCCCCTTCGCAGCTGTTTTCCCAAGCTACCGGAGAAAATGAGCGAAAGGGCGCATATACCCCTTTCGATTTAAACAAATGTTTGAAAGGGGAGAAGGAGCGCTTTGCTCTCCGGGACAGGGCGGAGGCGGTTTTTCCTATGATGCGCATGAACTTTAAAAAACCGGACTTGCGTCTGCCGGCCCGCTGGGAAAATGGGGAATTTTTCCGAAATTCAGATAAAAAGTCCTCTTTTTTTAGACCGGATCTCCTTGGAAAACGCATTTCCGGCACATTTCCCAAAGAGGCATTTGAACCGGACTTTATTCCTCTACCCGCCGGCGAGACCAAAACGCTCAGGGAAAGGGCGGAGGCGCCTTCCGGCCAGAGCTTTGTTTCTCTTGCCCCGACGGTAACGGTGACCACCGGAGACATCCGAAACGATGTGGACGTAAATGATTTGGTGGCGAAAATTGAGCGGGCGCTGGCGGTGGAAATCGCCGCTTCCGGAGCGGAGACCCTGGGGGTAAACGAATGAACGGCAATTACCGCATCTATTTGAGCTTCAACAACCTGCAGGAGGCCATCGAATTGCCTGTTTTGCCCGAGAAGCTGACGATCAGTCAGAGCGGCTCAAATAAGACCTATGACCTTCTGAACACAGGGCAGATCAATATCATCAAAGGCCTGGAGCTGCCACAGCTGGAACTGGCGGGGTATTTCCCGGTGGATGAGGCCCATGTTACGGCGCAGGCACTTTATGCCCCCATGTATTATGTGGACAGGATTCTCAAGTGGGCCGCGACGCTGCGGCCTATCCGGCTGACCATGACCGGGACTTTGGAGCTGAGCTGGCCGGTTTCCATCGAGGCTTTTTCCTACACCGAGGAAGGCGGGGCGGTGGGGGACGTTTCCTACCGGCTTTCCCTCAAAAAATATGTATTTTTCGGGCCAGCCAGGGCGGTGACTGCGGGCGGAAAAACGGTGGCTGTTTCCATGCGGGCGGACGAACAAACACCGCCGGGAACGGTGGTGGCGCGGCAGAACGAAGATACCTTTTGGATTCTCGCCAAGAAGTATTTGGGAGATGGGAGCAAAGCCTCTCAGCTTGCCGCCCTTAACGGCCTGCCGTTGGACAATGTTTTGTTTCCTGGCCAGATGGTAAAGCTTTCCTAGGAGGGAATCTATGGGAAAAATCAATTTTAAGCCGCTTTTTTATCAGCTGCTGGTTCAAAATAAAAATGGATCCGCTTTTTTACTGCCTGCCACAAAAATTGTTTGGAAGACACAGAGGACCGGAAGGGCCGGAAGCCTGGAATTTGACTTTGTTGGCGGGGACAAGTTTTGCGGCGTGGCGGTTTCCCTTTCCTGCGGGGATGTCGTCCGGCTGGAGGTGGAAGGGGAACTTCTCTTTTACGGGTATCTATTCTCCATGGAGCGCAGTGGAAAAGAAACATTTTCCGCTACCGCCTATGATCAGACGCGCTATTTGATGGCAAGCGACACCTATGTGTTTACCGGGGCGACAGCGGCGGAAATCATCCGGCGGATTGGGGGAGACTTTGGCATTCGTCTTGGAAACGTTGCGGAAACCGGTTACCGGATTCCCGCCTTTTCTCGGGACAACGAAAAGCTGCTGGACGTCATGAACGCGGCGCTTGCCGAAACCACAAACAACACCGGAAAGAAATATGTTTTATACGACAAAGAGGGGGCGCTGACGTTGGATCCGCTGGAGAAAATGCGCCTTGGGATTGCTTTGGGAGACCCGGATATGGCGACGGGGTTTTCTTACGCGGAAAGCATCGATGACGGGACCTACAACAAAATCAAGCTGGTTCAGAACGATAAAAAAAGCGGTATCCGAAGCGTGTACATTTATAAAAATAACGCCAGCATTGCCCGATGGGGGCTGCTGCAATATTATGAGCCGGTGGATACGAAGTACAACGCCGCGATGATCCGGCAGCGGGGAGAGACACTGCTGGCTCTCAAAAACCGGATGCAGAAAACCTTCCGGCTCAGCGCCCGGGGGGATGTGTCCTGCCGGGCGGGAATGGCAGTTTATGTGGAGCTTTCCGATTTGGGAGCCGCCCAATTTTATGTGATTGAGAGCGCAAAGCATACCTTTGAAGGAAACGATTATTCCATGAACCTGATGATGAAGGCGGTGTAAAATATGGAACTATACCGGCAGATGAAGCGGATCGCGGCGGAGGCGGCTACAACGGGAACGAAAAAGCTCTACTATGGAACGGTGGAGTGCGCGGAACCCCTTTCCGTTC
>JAQVYO010000040.1 GCA_028708585.1 Oscillospiraceae bacterium | reverse complement strand
AATTTACCACGGCGTCAAAATTCAGGATGGCGCCATCATTGCCGCGGCCACCTTGTCCAACCGGTATATTCCCGACCGGTTCCTGCCGGATAAGGCCATTGACCTGGTGGATGAGGCCTGCGCCATGATCCGGACGGAGATTGACTCCATGCCCACGGAGCTGGATGTGATCTCCCGGAAAATTATTCAGCATGAGATTGAGGAAGCCGCGCTGAAAAAGGAGCAGGACCCTCTCTCCAAGGAACATCTTGCGGAGATTCAGAAGGAGCTGGCTGAAATGCGGGAGCGCTTTCATGCCATGCGGGCGCAGTGGGAAAATGAGAAGGCCGCCATCGGAAAAGTACAGAAGCTGCGGGAGCGGTTGGATGCGCTCAATGCGGAAATGGACAAAGCGGAGCGGGAATATGACCTTAACCGCGCCGCAGAACTCAAATACGGCAGGATACCGGAACTGAAAAAACAGCTGGCGGCGGAAGAGCATGTGGCCCAGGAGGGGCGCAGGGAAAGCCTTCTGCGGGATAAGGTCACCGAAGAGGAAATCGCCCGGATTGTGGAGCGGTGGACAGGAATTCCGGTTGCGCGCCTAATGGAGGGCGAACGGGACAAGCTGCTGCATCTGGAAGATATTCTGCATCGGCGTGTCGTGGGGCAGGAGGAGGCGGTCAGGAAAGTTTCCGAAGCCATTTTGCGGTCCCGGGCGGGCGTTGCGGCGCCCGGCCGCCCCATCGGCTCCTTCCTGTTTTTGGGTCCTACCGGCGTGGGCAAGACCGAACTTGCCAAAGCCCTCGCGGAAGCTTTGTTTGACGATGAAAAGAATTTGATCCGCATTGATATGAGCGAATATATGGAGAAATTTTCTGTCTCCCGGCTGATCGGCGCGCCTCCGGGATATGTGGGATACGAGGAAGGCGGCCAGCTCACCGAGGCGGTGCGGAGGCGTCCCTATTCCGTGGTGCTGTTTGACGAAGTGGAAAAGGCGCATCCCGAAGTATTCAACGTTCTGCTTCAGGTGCTGGATGACGGGCGTATTACCGACTCTCAGGGCCGCACGGTGGATTTCAAAAACACCATCCTGATTTTAACCTCTAATTTAGGCTCCAACTATCTGCTGGAAGGGATTGACGCTTCCGGCGCAATTACAAAAGAAGCCAGGGAACAGGTGGAAGCTCTGCTGAAACATTCCTTCCGCCCGGAATTTTTAAACCGGCTGGATGAAATTGTGTTTTACAAGCCGCTGACCAAGGAAAACGTCGCCGCGATTTTGGATCTGTTGATTGCGGATTTGAACCGGAGGCTTGCGGACAAGCAGATTTCCTGCCGCTTTACCGACGCGGCAAAGGAATTTGTCATCAACGAAGCGTATGATCCTCTGTATGGCGCCCGCCCGCTGCGGAGATATTTGCAGCGCAGCGCGGAGACCCTCATCGGGCGGATGATGATCGGCGAAGACCTGCTGCCGGGCAGCGTGCTGGTTTTGGATGCTTCCGGCGGGGGACTGACGGTGCGCGCCGAGGGAGGCCGTGCGCCGGTATAAAAGACGCGCGGGACGCCTAAAAATCTGTTTTAAATCGACTGCGGGGCCGCCTCAAACGAGGCGGCCCCGCAGTTGTGTTGGAAAAGTTTAAAAAGTTTTGAAAAAACCTGTCAGGCAAAGGGGATAGGGCGGCAGGCGGTTTCCCGCTCAGTCAAAACCGCTTCCCGCCGGCCGTGCCTGCGGAAGCTCTGCCATGTCCCCCACAGCAGATCCAGTCCCGCCGCAGCCAAAGGAAAAGTCAGGGCGGTCATCAGGCTGCGGTAACGCGTCTGAATTTCGATGACCGAAAGCGCGAAAAAATAAGCCAGCGCGGCCAGCATCAGAAGTTCATGGGTCCGGTTTTCCCGCTTTTCCCGGAAAGGGGAAATGGCTCCCAGGGCAATGAGCAGGTTGCTCCAAATATACAGGCCGGCGGTAAACTTGCACACATTCCGCAAAACGCGGGTAAGTGAGAAGACGCTCCCCGGTGTTCCGATTTCCGCGCAGACGTTCCCGGTAAACGCCCAGAAGGTGGGTTCAAACGACCCCCACATTATTTTCGCTTTTTGAAACGCCAAGTTCAGAAAGGCAAGGGGACGAATGGACAGTCGCTGGCGCAAAAGGCGGTCGGCCGCATCCGGGTGGAATCCGCCGCCAAACACCGTCTTTGCATCCTGGGCGCTGTATTGGCCGATGGATTGTGCATTGAACCCCAGAATGAATTTCCACTGGGGAACACTGTTCCCAAGGCCATATTCGTTCAGCCCCGCCGCTTTGGCAAGTCCCGAAAGGGAAAAGGTGATGAGAAAAAACAGCGCCGCAAACAGAAACGCGCTGGCAAACGCCTCCCGTTTTGCCTTCCGGTCTTTTCGCGGGGAAATGATTTGCATCACCGTAAGTCCCGCAACCGCCGCGATCATCAGGATTCCCATGGGCCGGATGGCATTGCTGAGGGCCAAAAACGCCGAGGCCGCGGCGCTTTTGGCAAGCCGCCCTTTGCGTTGCTTGGCCGGGGCGGTAAAGAGATAAACCGCCAAAAGCACCAGAAATTCCGACAGATGCTGATTGGTCAAAACGGGAATCAGCAAAAAAGTGCCGGGATAGATCAGAAACAGCACGGCGGCCGCCCGCGCTCCCCGTTCGGATGCAAATCTTTTTGCAAGCAAATAGACCAAAAGCGTGCTCGACGCGGAGAAAAGGCAGTTCATCAGTTTGAAAAAGACAACATCAGCCCCAAACCATCGTATAAAAAAGGCCATCCATGCCGCAAAAGCGCTTTGATATGGCCAATATTGAAAATAAGGCAGCGCACCCAAATTGCCGCCTCCGCCTGCCAAATTTTGGGCAGCGCTGTACAGCAGGTGAAAATCGGACTCTGGCCGCGTGTGGATGGCAAGGGCAAATCCGCTTTTCAGAAGGAAAGAAGCGGCCCATAAAAAAAAGCCGAACAGCCTGCTTCGGCTTCCGTTGCGCGCGAAGAAGAAGCAGACAAAAATCAGGCAGAACAGCGGAAGGACAAAGCACAAAATCATGGTGAAAGCAGAGGCTTTTTCCGCAAGGTTGACGGAAGAAAGAAAGCAGATCAAAACGGACATCCCGCAAAAGCAAACGCACAAAACTGCGGGGACCTCCCTCAATTTTTTTGATGTCAATGGATTCATGGACGCTCCCCATTGGAATATCATGGTGGTTTGGCACAAAACCGATGTTGAACGATCGGAGACCCAGTCGTTTTTGGTCTATTTTCTTCCATCATAGACGATGCGCCTCTTTTTGTCAAATTGGCGCTTTACATCATTTCCGTTTTCATATATCATATCAAAAAAGCATGTTCGCAGGAAAGGAACGCAAAAATTATGAAAAAACCCTTTGTAACGCTGGATCAGTTAAGGGAGATAACGGCCCGGTATCCAACGCCATTTCACCTGTATGATGAACGGGGCATCCGTGAAAACGCCCGTAAATTGCGAAAAGCCTTTGCCTGGAACCCGGGCTTTCAGGAATATTTTGCCGTCAAGGCAACGCCCAATCCCGCTATTTTGAAGATCCTGCGGGAAGAAGGCGGCGGGGTGGACTGCTCCTCGCTGACCGAGCTGATGCTATCGGACAAATGCGGTTTTTCAGGCGGGGAAATTATGTTTTCCTCCAACGATACCCCAGCAGAGGAATTTGCCTTTGCAAGGAAGCTGGGCGCCACCATCAATTTGGACGACCTTACCCATATTGATTTCTTAAAAAAGGCGGCGGGCATCCCGGAAACCATTTCCTGCCGGCTGAATCCCGGCGGCCGTTTTGCTATTTCCAATGAAATTATGGACAACCCGGGAGACGCGAAATATGGCTTCACCCGCGCGCAGCTGACGGAGGGGTTCAAAAAGCTGAAAGCGCTTGGCGTAAAACGGTTCGGCCTTCATGCGTTTTTGGCCAGCAACACCATTTCCAATTCCTATTATCCTACCCTGGCGGGCATTTTGTTTCAAACGGCGGCGGACCTGAAAAAGGAGACGGGGGCGGATATCCGCTTCATCAACCTGTCCGGCGGGGTTGGCATCCCCTACCGTCCGGAACAGGAAGCCAACGATATTGCGGTGATTGGGGAAGGCGTTCGGAAGAAATATGAAGAAATCCTGATTCCCGCGGGAATGGGGAATGTTTCCATCTACACCGAGTTGGGCCGCTTTATGCTAGGGCCGTATGGATGCCTCGTGACCAAGGCCATTCATGAAAAACATATTTACAAAGAGTATATCGGCGTGGATGCCTGCGCCGCCAATTTGATGCGGCCCGCTATGTACGGTGCGTATCACCATATTACGGTTATGGGCAGAGAATCCGCGCCCTGCGACCATAAATATGATATCACCGGCTCCCTTTGTGAAAACAACGACAAATTTGCCATCGACCGCATGCTGCCCAAGATCCATATGGGCGACCTTTTGGTGATTCACGATACCGGGGCCCACGGTTTTGCCATGGGCTACAATTACAACGGGCGGCTGCGCTCCGCCGAGGTGCTCCTGCGGGAAGACGGGAGCACAAAGCTGATTCGCCGGGCGGAAACGCCGGAGGATTATTTTTCCACTATGATTTTTGAGTAAGAACCGGCTGTAGAACAGAAGCAGTGCGTTGCAACCAGCCTGGCCGAAAAAAATCGCACATCAAAAAATGCGCTTTGGATCAGGGCTTTTCGAGACTGCCCCAAGGCGCATTTTTCTATCATTCCATAATAGGATCTTTTTGGTAAGCTTCTGTTAAATTTGTTTTGCAGCAACCCAAAAGCAAAGGAAACAAAGAAGAACCCGTAAAACAAAAGCGAAGCCCAAACAATACGTTTGACTTCGCTTTTGTTTTTCTTTTCAGCCGGAAATCCGGTTTAACTTTAATGTAAGGCCGCTCTTTCTCCGAGCCGCAGTGTTTTTGTGCAGCAAACCCTTGCCAACAGCCTGATCGATCTTTTTCACTGCCGCCTTGTACGCGTTTTCGGCGTCGGCACGGTTGCCCTCCGCCGCCAGCATATCGAACTTTTTCATGGTTGTCTTAAGGCTCGACTTCGCGGTTTTATTGAGCGCAGCTTTCGACCTGGACACCAAAACCCGTTTTTTGGCAGATTTGATATTTGGCAAACCAACCACCTCCTCCGGTCCATACTTTAGCGGACATTAGAACTCCGCGCAGATACACATTCTATCACCACGCGGACAAAAAAGCAACAGATTTTTTAATTTTTTCTCCTTTTTTACATATCTTCACCTGGGGCGCAGAAAATAGAATGGCAAAACCAAGAAAGCCAGGCGAAGGCGGCGGTTGGATGCATCCTTCGTTTTTTTGGAAGCGACCCGCCGAAGTAAAGGAAAGCTGGGGCGGAAAACATGAAAAGAGGGAACAAAATGCTCAAAAAAAGAACGGATCTTGCGGTGGAAGCAAAGGAAATCTGGGCGGAATCGGCGGACAGTCAGACCAGGCTGGAAGGGGTGGAAGCAAAAGACGGCGAGCGGGAAGGCATCCCTGTGACGGTGGTTAAGATTTTGGATCAGCGGGGAGCGAACGCACTGGAGAAACCAGTTGGAACCTACATTACCCTTACCATAGACGACCTAAACAAACGGGAAAAGAACGCGTTTGAACGAACCGCCCGCGCATTGGCGGCGGAGCTTGCGCCGCTGCTGCCTCACGAGCAGACCAACGCACCCGTGCTGGTGGCGGGGCTGGGAAACCGGGAGATTACCCCGGACGCCATTGGGCCGGAGGTAACGGCGCACACTATGGTCACCCGCCATCTGGTGGAGCGTTTGCCGGAGCACTTCGGCTCGTTCCGTCCAGTTTCGGCCATTGCGTCCGGGGTTTTGGGTACCACAGGGGTGGAAAGCGGGGACGTCATCCGGGGAGTGGCTGAACGGGTAAAGCCCGCCTGCATCATTGTGGCCGACGCGCTGACCTCCCGCTCTTTGTCCCGTGTGTGCCGTACCATTCAGATTGCGGATTCCGGGATTGTGCCTGGCTCCGGCGTGGGAAACAGCAGGGCGGAGCTGAGTCAGAAAACCATGGGCGTTCCGGTGATTGCGGTGGGAGTTCCAACCGTGGTGGACGCGGGAACGCTGGCTGCGGATATTGCGGAGGAGGCGGGCGCCCAAAATCTGGACGCAAAGGCGCTCCATCAAAAAGGCGAAAGCCTGATGGTTACCCCCAAGGACATCGACGCGCGGGTAACCGACCTTGCCAAAGTGGTGGGATACGGGATCAACCTGGCCCTTCAGGAAGGGCTGGATGTGGAGGATATCACCATGTTTTTAAGCTGATGGGAAGCCCTCCCTTTTCCCAGGATGGATTGACAGAAGCAAGCGGTTCCGCTTATAATACAAAGAAAGAAAGCTTGGTTTTATGCGCGGTGCGGCTTGAAAAAATGGGGAAAGGAAATCGAGATGAAAAAAACGATTGTCACCATCGGCCGTCAATACGGCAGCGGGGGAAGAGAAGTTGGCAGGCGCCTGGCTCAGCGGCTGGGGGTTCCTTTTTATGACAAAAATCTCATTGATCTTGCCGCCAAGGAAAGCGGGATCGATCCAAAAATTTTTGAGCAGGTGGATGAAACGGCAGCCAGCAGCCTGCTTTACGGCCTGTCTATGGGAAATTATATGATGGGGGATGCGATGGGCGGCGGCTCCTTTGTGACGCCCATCAATGACAAGGTCTTTTTTGCGGAAGCAGACCGCATCGTCAAAGCGGCGCAGGAAGGCCCCTGCGTCATCGTGGGCCGGTGTGCCGACTATATTCTCCGGAAGCGGGGCGACGTTTTGCCGGCGTTTATCTACGCATCCCTTCAGGACCGGATCGACCGGGCGGTGCGCGAATATGGGGCAGACCCGGTGCGCGCAAAAGACGCTGTGCATAAAACCGATAAGCGGCGGGCGAATTTCTATAATTATTATTCCAGTTTCAGCCGCAAATGGGGGGATCTGGAGCATTATTCCATTGCCCTCAGCACCAGTGCCATGAACTTGGATATGGCGGCGCGCCTTTTAGAACTGCTGGTGCGGGAGAGCTGACGTTCGCTGCGGCTTCTGTCCTTAAATAAGATGCTTGTAAAGGCGCTTTGCCGGAATAAAAGATAGAAAAATTTGCAGACTGCCGAAAAAGGCCGCCTGCCCTTCCAGGCAAAAGGATGGCATGTGGGGCACGCAAAGCTGCCCTGCATGAGCAGCGTCACACTGGCGCGCCTGTCGCCGGAATAACGGACTCAATATCCGCCGCACGGCGGAAATTCTGTACGGCTTTTTTGCATAATTTGCATTTTGCATAATGAGGTTTTTTGACAAACCGAGAAGTCCCCGGCAAGTTGTTTCTTGCCGGGGACTTCTCGGTTTATTTAAGCGTATAAACCGTTTAAAATAGCGATGACATCCCGGACGCTGTGGTTGTTGCAGGAAGAGACCGCCCGAAACCCTGATCGAAGCACCTCGGGGGCGGCGTCGCTGGGGCAAAATCCGATATGGGCAAGCTCCAGCATGGGGATGTCATTTTGATTGTCTCCAATGCAGTACAGGTTGGAGCGGTCGATTCCCAGAAGGGCCGCAAGCTTTAAAACCAAGGCGCCCTTGGTGCTGTTCTTGGCGGTCATCTCCAGCAAATGATGGTTGGAAAAGATGATTTCATAATGCTCCGGCCAGCGGCTTTTGATGTAGCCTTGTACCTGCGTAAGGTAATCGGTCCTCTGCTGAAAAATGACCTTAATCAACGGCAGCGGCATCTCCCGGGGCGATGCGCATTGGGTGAAGGAAATGCCCACCTTTCTCACATGGTTGAAGGTGATCTGGTTGGGGGAGAAAGCATACATGGCTTCCCCGTGATAAGCCTCAAACCCGATTTTGGGGAACTGGCGGATTACTTCGGCAAGATCACCCACCGCACGGCCCGGCAGACTGGACGTAAACAGGGATTTGTCTTTTTTAAAGTCATAAAGAACGGCGCCATTGGAAAGAACGACGGGAGCGTTTAAGGGAACCATGGGAAGCTGGGGCAAAAAGGTTAAATAAGACCGCCCGGTTGCAACCGTAAAGATGCCGCCCTGTTCCATAAACGACAAGATAGCCCTGCGGTTTTCCTGAGAAAGGGTAAGGTCGGAGCCGATTAACGTATCGTCAAAGTCGCTGACCAATAAAACGCCGTCAAACTTTGCCAAATAAATTCAATCCTTCATTTTGAACGTTTTAAATATATTGATGCCTGCGCAGCGGAATGGTGATTAGCACCGCGACCAGCACAGTTAAAATCACTTCCGGCAGCATGTAAGAAAGATTATATGTGAGGGAGCCATACCAAACGGGGACGCCTGCCGGAAGGGTGGATGCCCGGACGGTTGCTCCCGATATCCAGTGTACCACAAATCTCAGAAAACCGCAAACCGCAGCGGCTAAAACCAGGCCATATTTTTTTCCCCGAAACAGTCCGGAAAGGCCCAAAACGGTAAATGCCAGAATATAATCCAGAAAAAGGGCTAACGGGGAAATAGCATAAATTCCGAAGAGAAACTGCAAAAGAGAGTAGACGAATGCGGAGCCAAGCCCCCAGCCAAGCCCCCAGCGCACGCCGATCAGAATGATGGGCAGCATGGATACCGCCGTAATGGACCCGCCGTTTGGCAGTTCATAGATTTTGATGAGACTGAGCACCAGCCCCAAAGCAACAAGTATGGCCGATTCGCAGAGTGCCCGGACTTTTGTATTCCGTTTGTTCATATTCCATTCCTCCCAAGATAAGCCTCAAATCCCGCCGCAAAATTCATGGCGCAGGGGCCGCGTGTGCGGACGGTTTGAAAGCCCGAAATAAAGAGCGGCGCGGCAGAAAAAAAAACCGCGTTATGAACCAAATGGGCATAACGCGGCACGAAGTTTTTTTCTTCCTACGCCGGCATTATCCGGATCAGGTTCATAGGGTATTGGAGCTGCAAGTTTGCTCCATTCTCAGCCGAAAATGCCTTTCAGCACCCCTCTAAATTGTAATATAATCTTAGCGAATTAAGAAAGCTTTGTCAATACTTTTTCAAAATCCTCCGGCAGGGGGCAGCTTAAATGGATCGGCCGCCCGGTGCGGGGATGCAGGAACTGAAGTTCCCGTGCGTGCAGGCACTGGCCGCTTAAACCGGGCACCGGGCGTTTGTCCCCATAGACGACGTCTCCCAAGATGGGGTGGCCGATATAGGCCATATGCACGCGAATCTGGTGGGTCCTTCCGGTTTCCAGCCGGCAGCGAACGTGGGTGCAGCCCTCATACCGGGTGATGACTTCATAATGAGTGACGGCAGGCCGGGAATGAGAGGGGGTTACGGCCATTTTTTTACGGTGGACCGGATGCCGCCCGATGGGCGCGTCGATGACGCCTGTATCCTCCCGGAGATTGCCCCGCACCACCGCCTCGTAGACCCGGGCCAAGCTGTGATCTTTCAGCTGGGCAGCCAAAGACAGGTGCGCCCTGTCGTTTTTTGCCGCCAGGATCAGACCGCTGGTTTCCTTGTCGATCCGGTGAACAATGCCGGGCCGCAGCGTGCCGCCCACGCCGGAAAGGCTGTCTTTGCAGTGGTACAGCAGTGCGTTGACCAGCGTCCCGTCCAAATGCCCCGGGGCAGGATGAACCACCATGCCTCGGGGCTTGTTGACAGCGATCACATCTTCGTCTTCGTATATCACGTCCAAGGGGATGTCCTGAGGCGCGGCGCCTGCCGGCGCCGGGACCGGCAGGGAAACGAAAATTTCCTCCCCGGCGGATACCCGGTAATTTTTTTTCAGGGGCCGTCCGTTTAAAAGCACGCGCCCATCCTCCAGCAGCCTTTGGGCCGCGGCGCGGGTCAGCCCATCTGCGGAACGGCTGAGAAAGCGGTCGATCCGCTCGCCGTTTCGGTCGGGATGGAGCAGGAATGGTTCCATAGGCTCATCCCTTTCCTTGGCGTTCGTAGAAAAACAAAATATAAATGCACAGCAGGATGCCTCCGGCGGTGACGCAGATGTCCGCCACGTTAAAGACCGGGAAGCGAATGAATAAAAATAAAAACATATCCACCACATAACCCAGGCGGATGCGGTCGATCATGTTGCCCACCGCGCCCGCAAGAACCAGTGCAAGCGCCCAGACGCCCAAAGGAGCGGTGACCTTCCGGCGCAGCAGGATGTAAAGGATGACCAGTGCGGCGGCGGCGGAAACAGCCGCCAGCAGCCAGGTGTGCTGGCTCAGCACCGACCAGGCCCCTCCGGTATTATGCACATGGGTGATTCCCAGGACATGGGGAATCACGTTGATTGCCTGCCCGGAAACGGTCTGGTCGGGAATGTTCAGCATCACAATGTATTTAACGGCCTGGTCGGCCGCAACCAGCAGCAGGACGGAAAATATACAGAAAATATACATAAAACTCTCCCTTATAGGGATTTGACGACGGAAGCGCAGCGGGGGCAGAGATGGGGATGCTCTTCATCCGTTCCAACGCTTTCATCATGGCACCAGCAGCGGGCGCATTTGGGCGCGGCGGAGGGAGAGACGCCTACCGTAAGTCCCGGGAAGAAGGCGCCCTTGTATCCGGCGCCCGTGCCGTTTACCACTTCCACCTGAGAGACGATAAGCAGCGTCTTCAGCGGGTAGAACTGGATGGAAGCAAGCGCTTTTGCGCCGGTTTCATCCAGATATAATGTGACGGCGGCATCCAAAGATTTGCCAACAACCTTTTCGGCCCGGGAAAGTTCCAGAGCCTTGTTCACATCCGCCCGCAGGTTTAAAAGCAGTTCCCAGCGCTCCGCCTGATCGGCGGGAAATGCATAGGACGGGTTCACTTCCGGCATAGGGTTCAGCAGCACGCTTTCCGGGTTGGCTTCTTTATGATGGGGCATAAAGCGCCAGATTTCCTCCGAAGTAAATGCCAAAATGGGGCAGAGCATGCGCACCATGCCGTCCAGAATCAGGTACATGGCGCTTTGGGCGCTGCGGCGCGCGGGGCTGTCCGGCGCCTCGCAGTAGAGCCGGTCTTTCAAAACGTCCAGGTAGAAATTGGACATATCAATGACGCAGAAGTTGTGGATGGAATGAGAAATGATATGGAATGCATAGGTTTCATAGCCGTCCCGCACTTTTTTCACCAGCTGATTGAACCGCGTGACCGCCCACTGATCCAGCTCGTCCATTTGGGCGAAAGGGGTCGGATGATCCGGGTCAAACCCATTTAAGTTGCCCAAGATATACCGGGCGGTGTTCCGGATTTTCAGGTAAATGTCGGACAGCTGCCGAAAGATCTTGTCGGAAGCCCGAACGTCCATCCGGTAGTCGGAAGAGGCTGCCCAAAGGCGCAGCAAGTCGGCGCCATATTGCTTGATGATATGCTCCGGCGCCACCGCATTGCCCAAGGATTTGTGCATGGCCTTGCCTTCCCCGTCTACCGTCCATCCGTGGGTGAGGACGGTTTTGTAAGGAGCTTTGCCTTTCACGGCAATGGCAGTCAGGAGGGAAGATTGGAACCAGCCCCGGTACTTATCGGCGCTATCCAGATACATGACCGCCGGCCAGTTTTTGGGGTCCCGCTTCTCCAAGGAGGCGAT